>JADGQE010000067.1 GCA_017882055.1 Thermoflexales bacterium | reverse complement strand
ATCCATTCGCCACTCCGGTCTTGAACCATGAAGTGTCGAAGGCGATCTACAAGCGTACGAGTTGTGCGATCAATCTGCACCAGATCCGTCAGATGTGGGCGACTGAGTTTCTTACACGAACGCGGGACTATGCGGCGGCAGCCGTGATGTTGGGCGATACGGTCGAGACGGTTTTGCGCCGTTATGCCCATTTGCGCCGGACAGACACCCGTCGCTCGCGAAACGGTTTCGCGGGCGGCGCGTAGGTATCCGATCTTGAATTCACGTATTAGAAAACAAGCGCGATTGCACCCAGCTGCATCTCGCGGGAGACGCGAATGTAGCTGACGGCCCACGCGACAATCGGTGCCGATGCCATGCGGTTGCCTCGTGAGGATGAAGATAACGTGTGCCGCGCCAGCCAGCTGCCCTGATCGCTGGCCCGGCTATGTTACTCGCTCCTCAACCACCGTGTCGACTGGCTTCACCGCCGTGAGTTGGGCTTACACCGTTCGAAGCGTAAGCCCAACTCAAGCAGCGCGTGAGGCCGTGCTTATCCGAGTACCGTCTTTGATCTCAAATACCCGCCCGGCTTCATCTGCAGGCCAAGCGGGGTATGACCAACCAGCCCGGCAGCACGACGCCGGGCTGATTGGGAGCGGTCGAAGGCCATTTGCTTGTTCACGTCTTTTCGTTCAGCTGCTGTGAATTTGAACAGTTGCCCGATAAACTCCAGCAGTCTCCGTAAGTTCATGATTGGTCCTTTGATTTACGCCGCGATTTGGCCTTCTGCTCCACAAAGACTCAGGAAGTCCAGCGGCGATCAACTCGCCGCCGTCGAACACGTCCACTGGTGAGGGGGTAATCAGCTGGATGTACTTGGGAAAAGTGATACTCGATCGAGTGCGAGGTTGTTCAGGGTGAGGCTAAACCACGCCAGCCAGAGCGACCAGCGCTAACTCTTGGCCTCGCGCGTCGAAGCGGGCGAACGCCGGCGAGTCTTCAGGGCGTTCAGGGCGCGCATTTGCTTCAAGATGTGCTCTTGATCTTCATCTTCCAACGCGAGAAAACTTTTGATCAGATCACGAATGCGCGGCGTATCCGGCGTGTCATCCTTGGCAACCGGCCGGGTGGACAACAAGCCCGCGCGCCGCAGCACTTCCTCTTCCGACAGGTTAAACGCCCGCGCCATAGCCGCGCAGGTCCCGACGCCTGGCCGGCGCTCGCGGCTGAGGATCTTGCTCAAAAAGCCGCTGTGGATACCGGCTTTGCGCACCAGGTCAACCTGGCGCCAGCCCCGGATGTCCAGCTCGTTCTGCAACCACGTCGCGAAATCGTCCGTTTTTGCCATGTGCGAAATCATAGCACAAGAGTGCCTGACAATGGTTCTATAAACTCACTCTTGACAAGTTTCATCACTTCATGTTATACTCACTGCGGTTAGTAAACTTACTATTGTGAGTAACCCAATGACCGCACGCGCTCGCCAGCGAATGACCGGCATTTCCCTCGACCAGGACAGCTTCGACAAGTTGATCGAACTCGCGGCCGTCGATCGACGCCCGCGCAGCGCCGAGATCGGCTGGCTGATCCAACAGGAATACAGCCGCCGCACTCAGAGCGCTCTGCCACTAGCTGCGTCGCGGCCCGGCACCCTGCTCCACGCCCAGGCCGACTCGCACGCCATCGAACAGGACCCGCTCGTTCGCGCCGAACCGAGTATAGCATAAGCACACACGCTGTCAATTCGTTCGATTCACGATGCTCAGATTGACCCCTTCCCCCGCCACAAGCTGCCAGCCGACGCCGATGATGCGGTTAATCATCTTCTGCCGATTATCGCCGACGATGGGCAGCGAACCAGTTAGCCCGTAAAGCTCAGCGAGCGAAGCAGGGGTGACTTTGGGGGGACGGCTGACAGAAGAGGGCAACCGGGTGAAACGCGTACTTCACGTGATTGCGAATTGGCCGAAGCATTTACGTCGCGAATTGCGGAGTCGAAATTTGCGGCGGCTTCAGTGCGTACCTGCCTGGTCAGGGGTTTGCAACCGCACGGAAGCCGCCAAGCGTCATGCTCGCTAAGGCGAATCGGCCAAATTCACGATCACCGTCAAGAACCATTAACTGGAAACGGGATCAATATCAAATACTGAAAGCGATCAATCGATGCGTGACATGACAAGATTTAATTCAGCCTTGGACGTGCTAATCGAATTCCTACTGCAACGGGACGACAAGTCGCCGCTCTTGGTAAACACGGTCTCGCCAAGTTTTAGGAATTGTTGTTCGGTTGGGTCTAGTGACTACGCCGCAATGGCTGGGGACACACTCCTGAACGGAGATGCTTCCAATTCAGCGGCGGCGAACGACATGGATCTTAAGGCGGGCTTGAACCCGCAGAGTCTTGACTGAGTGGTGGTTGAAGCAATGCATCCAAATCAACCCGACGAAGGCGCCGGCCACCACCGGACTTGAGCGTGAAGTAGGGCAACAGACCTTGACCCATGTATCGATAAATACTCTGCCGAGTCACACGCAAGTACTTGGCAGCTTCGGCTGGCGTAAACCATTCCTGCTGGTTGGTTTTCTCTATGTTGTCATTATGAGACATCATATAACACTATTTGACAATTTCAACAGACTGATTTACAATCCCAGACACAGAACTTCTCACG
This sequence comes from Thermoflexales bacterium, assembly GCA_017882055.1. Classification (GTDB taxonomy): domain Bacteria; phylum Chloroflexota; class Anaerolineae; order Fen-1058; family Fen-1058; genus JADGQE01. The sequence continues at coordinate 9,801 of JADGQE010000067.1, read as the reverse complement.
GATAGTCGGCACGAATAATGTGGCGGACAAGCGACCTGGACCTGCGTGGGAATCTCGCCACGCAACCCGAAATGTCATGCGGCAACTGGGCGGCACTCTACTCCGTCGCTTATCGTTGGCGACTCATCCTCAACGCGTCGCCAACAACTTGTTGCTTGCATTATATACCGAAATCGGCTACAAACGCCATACGAGCCCCTCTTGCTTCGCGCCGCCCATCGTCTGTGGTCGGCTCAACCAGTTCCCGCTTCATACGGGAGCAATTAGTGAATGACTTACAGGATCACTTCAATCGACTCGCGACGGATGGTTACCTCGGTAATCCCACGGGCGAAGATGCCTATGCCTATTTGCGCGCCTCTTCCGAACGACAGGTCGAGGAAGGCTCCAGTTTCTCTCGACAAATCGAGAATATCCACAAGGCCGCTAAGCGCGATGGAATCCGTGTCCCCTTTGAATTGGTATTCTTTGATGATGGTTTCACTGGCTTCGAGTTTGAGCATCGGCCGACTCTGCTGCGGCTTCGCCACGAAGTGAAATCAAAATCACGGGCCCGGCATCTTGTGATCGAAGACATCGATCGCTTATCCAGAAATGCCGACTGGCAACAAGGGTACTTGCTCGAGGAATTCGCGCGGCGCAGTATCCAAGTCCATTTCTATATCAACCCTGGCACGCAGCTCGAGCGCTACGTGCGCGGCTACATTGCCCAGGAAGGCATGCAGAAGGACCTGGAACGCATGCGGATGGGCAACATCCATAAGGCCCTCGACGGTAAGGTAACCGCGCGGAAGCGAAAGTATGGCTACCTCAAGACCCATCCCAAGAACACGTACTACGTGCTGCACCCGGAAGAGTCAAAAGTGATGCGCGGGATATACGAGCGGCTGATCTATGACGGTTGGACGCTGAGTCGAATTGCCGATGATCTGAATAGCCGGGGAGTCCCTACGTACTTCAAAGCTGGTTTCTGGAATCCCTCGACAATTTATCAACTGGTCCGTTCGTCCGTCTACAAGGGTGAGTTTTACTCGCATAAGAACCACCTCGTCAAGACGGGTGAATTCGACAAGAATGGCCGGCCGAAACGGACAAACATCACCCGTCCCGAATCGGAATGGATCAAGACCGATGTGCCAGCCGTCGTCACCCCGGAAGAATGGCAACTGGCCCAGGAAGCCTTGGAGCGCAACGCGAAGCGTTCGTCCAGGAATGCCAAGAAGCGTAACTGGTTGCTGGCCGGATATCTGAAATGTAAGCTATGCCACGACTATGCCTTTAGCGCTCTGGGTGATGGTGGAAGAAAGAATAGTCGCAAGCGGTATTATAGGTGTGGTTCGAGCACGTCTTATAAGGCCCGCGCCACCGGCAAGGCATGCTATTCACCTGTCGCGCACGCCGATGAATTGGAACGGCGTGTCTGGGAAGAGATCGAAGCCGTCATCTACGATCCCGGCATCATTTTACGGCGGCTAGAAGAGCAGCAGCAAGAGGAACGCCGCATGGGCTATCAGGAGCAACTAGGCTTCATAGACGAACAGCTGGCGAGTTTCGCCAAAGAACGGGCGAAACTCGAAGACGCTTATTACCGGGACATCTATTCACTCGATGAGTTCGAAGAGAAGATGAAGGATCTGCGGGAACGGGGCCGGGTGCTGGCAGTCTCTCAAGCCAAGCTGCAAGCAAAAACCAGGGAGGCGCACTCGATCGAAGAGCAAAAGCAGGCGGTCATTGCGGCATTAGAGCGAGTCCGGGAGGAAGTCGATCGAGCGAAAGCGGCTAAGACCCAACCACAGGAGATTCCATTTGACCTCAAGCGCAAAATCCTCGCCTTTCTAGTGGATGTGATTTACGTGGATACCCAACATCGGACCTTCACAATAGAGGGCGAGGTAGACGGCACATATGGACTGGATGCGCCAGACGGGAGTGCACCCTCCTCCTTAGATCCGGATGGCGGGATTGGTTTAGTATCTAGCCTGAAATGGCGATGATGTGCGTCGTGCCGGTGCGGCGAAATTCGTCCTGCACATCCGCCGGCAAACCGGCGTCGTTGCCGAGCAGAATGCCCGTCAACAACGAGGCCTGCGGTTCGGGCAGGATATGCGTGATGACTTCGTTGGCCCGCGCTTTGAAGGCGAAGATCGCCGCCAGGATGGGACTGCCTTGATCGTGAGCTAAGGTGCTGACGCGCGGCCGATCGATCATCGAGTAGATGCCTTGCCGCGCCAGATAATCCTTGTAAGAAAACGTAGCGAACTCCGGCGGAGCCGTCAGGCTGCCGGTCACGCTAATACGATCGCCATATTTGAATTCGGCCGGGCGGCTGGGCCGGGTGAGGAACAGACCTTCGATCGAGTACACGGTTTTATCGGGGAGGGTGATTCGGTCAGCTTTGACCCGCAGATTGATATACGTATCACGCGTGTCCGGCTCGGCATCGATCACACCCTCGATCGTCACTTCGCCGGCGTTGTTGTAAGTCACGAGCGAATTTTGATCGAAGCGCGGCAAGGAGAGTTGGTAACGCAGGCCGCCGAAGATCGCGCATAATGCGGCCAGCCAGATCAATCGGACGCGGCGCTCGCGCCACCACAACACCAGTCCGATCAGTGGAACAAGCACGGCCAGGAGCAACACTTCAATCGGCAGCGCCAGCATCGACGCCGCCCAGATACCCATCAGCCAGCCTGTGCTCAAGTAGACTAAAGGCATAGCCACTCCGTGGAACCCCACCCAGGTTGGGTGGATTATACGTGATCATCCACTCGAATGACAAACGCTTCACCCAAGATCGAGGCTGGTTTTTCTTCGATACATGACGAATGTCAGGCATGTTAGAGAGATTCGTCATTAGCCACAGACCACCGGAGGCGGCTATAATGGTGACTTGTGCGGAATATGAAATTTGGAAAGTTGGAGGAAAATATGCTTCATCCCGTCTACTTTGGTTCCCCGCGCCAGGCTCGCCTGGAAGCGAAAGAAACCCTGCCGGCCAAACTCGATTTGATCCTGGATCGGCTGCACCTGCGCGATCGGGTCAAGGGTGAGACGGTCGCTATCAAAATGCACACCGGCAATAACATCGGCTACTCGACGGTCCATCCGGTCTTCGTCCGCAAAGTGGTTCAGGCCATCAAGGCAGGCGGCGGAAAACCGTTCATCGCCGATGTCAATTGGGATACCGCCGGCGCAGAAGAACGCGGCTACTCGACCGAAACACTCGGCTGCCCGGTCTATCCCGCGGCGGGACCTGACGAGAAATACTTTTACACGCACGCGCGGCCATTCAAGAATATTCAGAATTGGAAAATTGCGGGGCTGATTGAAGACGCGACTTTCCTGGTCAACTTATCGCACGTCAAAGGACATCCCAGTTGCAGTTTTGGCGCGGCCTTTAAGAATCTGGCGCTGGGCTGCATGGCCGGTGAAACACGCAGCGCGATGCACGATGCCATGCACTACGATCGCTACTGGTTCGGCGATGAGCGTACCGATGCCGCCACCTGCCAGCGCATCGCCGCTGTCTGCCCGCAGGCAGCGATCGTCGAAGACAAACATACACCCGGTGAGATGCATCTTCACTTTGAACAGTGCAATCAGTGCGGGCGCTGCTTGCAAGTAGCGCCACCCGGCAGCCTCAAGATCGATCCAGTAAACTTTCATACCTTCCAGGAAGCTTGTGCGATCTCCGTGAGTTTGGTGCTCTCGACCTTCGCGCCCGACAAAGTCGCTCACATTAGTCTGGCAACACACATGACGCCCGTGTGCGATTGCTTTGGTTTCACCGGTATGCCGATTCTGCCCGATGCTGGCATCTTCGGTTCCGACGACATCGTGGCAATCGATCAAGCCGTCCTGGACGTGACAGGCCGCACGCCGCTCATTGAGGAAAACATTCCAACTTCGATGGAAGTCCACACCCGCGAAGGGCATCCCCTCCGTTGGCTGCATGGCCCACACAAAGATCCCTACTGCGTCACTGAGTATGGAGAAAAACTCGGCCTGGGGTCGCGCCAATACGAATTGATCGATGTCCTGCCCGTCGAGCAGATCGAACGCGCACCGATGGGATATATCCCGGCGCGTTAAGAGCCACTCCGGCATCGGGGATCAAGTTCGCGCACGCATGTAGCAGAGAGGCTGACTTAGGTCAGCCTCTCTCGTTTCACAACAGGGACGGCAAACTCAAGCGCTGCAGTTACATTCAGACTGTCATTTCAGCCGGCAGATTGAAACGGGGAATCAAAGCCGGATCGATGAACGTGATCGCCTCCGTCACCTGGCCTTGGTCGATAGTCAGCACTGATATGCCGAAAGCGTGATAGGTACCCGATTCGGTGCGTTGATAAACGGCAAAAGCGGGCTGCCGATTCCGACGCCAGCCAGCGCCAGAATCAACTCGACAGATGATCTTTAGAAAAACTTCGGCGTAACGAGAACGCTTCTCGTAAACATAAAAGCACTTGTTCTACAGACTTTTTCGGAGTATTCAAATCTTATCGATCCTATGCCGAGACAGTACCCAACATCAAAATCCATTTGAAATCAGGGCTTTCAGAGCGCAGAAAGCCTTAAGTTGACACCAATGTTCGTGAATCACTGATGCAGCCTGTAAGCACCAAAGTGAATACCGCCACTAACATGATTCGATGCAAGCGACGTCGATGGAATTTCTGCTTCGTCATGTTGTCACTGCCTTCCAACGGCTGGTTTCAAGACTTTTATAACACAACCCCATCGCCAGAATCAAGCACTTGAGTATCACCGCAAAATAAAACAACGCCCCGACGATCAAATCGATCATCGGGGCGGCAAACTCAGAGATCAAAGATCAAAGTTCAGAAATCTTAGATCGCCGCGTTCAACTGCGCCATCGCATACTGCTGCCACAGCAGGATTTCGCCGCTGGAGCCCGTGCTCGACTTGCTCCGGCTGATCAGGTAAGCAATCACGCCGATCACGATGATGGCAATCACCACCGCAATCGCCACCTTGATCCACGAGATCGGCTTCTCGCCCTGCACCTTGCCGTTCTGGCCGTTGATCATAAACTGGTACGTCTTATTGTTATAGCGATACGACGCCACCCACACCGGCAGCAGCACGTGCTTGTAAGTGAGCGCCGATAACTGCGTGCTGACGCTCAAATTGCGGTGCGTGTCGCCAGGCACTTCTCGATCGCACTTGCTGCGCTCATCGCCGTAGATGATGTCCTTGCCGATCGGCCAGGCTTCGGCCAGCGGAATCTGATACGACTCGGCGCTCCAGCCCGCCAAAAAGTCCGGCTTGTAAGCCAGTAGTTTCTGGGTGTCGTACGGATAAATCTTTTGCAGAATTTTGATGGCGATGCTGCGCGTGGCATACACCAACACATCGTCGTAGTTGTCGGCATGATGCCCGCTGGTCCAGTGCCAGCGGACCTTTTGCACTTGCTGTTGTTCCCGCACCTGCTTGCCATCGCGCGTCACCGTGACCCATTCCGTCACGTAATAATAATCGCCCGACTCGGCCCGCCAGTCACTTTCGGCGTGCGCGTCGAACGTCCAGAACGGCAGATACACGCCGCGCAATTTCTGGCCGCCGCCCAGCGCCTTGAGATCGTTCGGATGGAACAGACCTTTGCCCAGCCATTCGCGGAACAAGCGATTGGCCTTCGATTCATCGACTGCAAACGGGACCACCGACTCCGGCTGAATCAATTTGGGATCGGACGCTTGCTCGACCACTTGATTCGAGCCGCAGAACGGACACGAAGTCGAAGTCACATTCGGCGGCACGTTGACCGTCGCGCCGCAGCCCTTGCATTTGATCGCTTTGGTTTCGGTGCCGTAGCCCGTCGATTTCCCGGAGGTGTCCTGCAGAGCGGCCATCAAATCATGCTCTTCCACCTGCATTGCTGCTTCCGGCACGGGCATGGTGTGCCCGCAGAACGGACAGGACAACTGGCCCTGTGCCGCATCGAAGTTCATCTTGCCGCCGCACTTGGGACACGGATACGATTGGGATGCTGCTGCTACAGGTTCAGCCGGTTGTTGCGCGCTCATGCTTCCTCCGAGTCTACAAGATAGGCTAAGTATAAGCCAGGCCGATTCAAAAAGTCAACTCAGTGCAGGTGCAGTGTTTGGCCTAAACGGGCACCCGTTTCGGGATCGTATAGACCTACCTCGATCGTATAACCTTGCGGCGCCTGGCGGCCCACCAACTCTCCGGTGGAGAGTTGGGCATGGGCAGGTTCAGCAACCTTCGCAAGGTTGATCTCATGCGGATCGATCACATACTCGCCGGCCGCCCACTGCGAGGTTGGATAGGTGCCGTTGACAGGCTGATTGTCTTGTCCGCCGATTTGTTTGCCCGACGAATCCAGCACGTGCGTAAAGACCGTGTAATCTTGATCGATGGACTTTAGCCCGCGCCAGATCAACGTCAACGTGATGGCGTCTGTGGTTCGATCGAGGTTGTAGCCCACCAGCTCGATCGACTCACCCAGCTTCGCGTCCATCCGGTGATCGATCGGCGGCTCGACTAACACCCGATCGATCGGTGGCACGAACACTTCGCCCAGCCCGATCGGTGCTCCAGCCCCGACGATGATCTCCGGTGTATACGACGTCGAGGGCGCGTCCTGTGGCACGCGTACCGCGTAGCGGTCGGCCACGATTTCGTTCGGCAGCCATTGACTGAAAGGATACGTGCCCTGCACCGGCGCTGTTGTCGTCAAGGGCAGCGTCGCTTTGGGCTGGCGCGCGCAGCCGCACGAGGTCAGTTGAATCGCCAGCGGTTCATCGTCAAGCTTCGAGGTGCTTTGCCAATACAGCGTAAAGTAGATCGGCGCACCGGGTTGGGCCATGCTCGTTTCCTGCGAATAGCCCAATAACTTCAGCCCCGGCGCTACTTGAAGATCGAGGCGCGTGCCGATATTCAACTGCGAAACATCCGCGGCCGCTCGCACGATCGAAATCGGCGATAAGCGCGCCACGGTGCCGCCAAAGCCGCCATCGGGCGCGACGATGTTCAGGCGCGAGTTGGCGCTTTGCGAGAACCAGCCGACGCGTAGTTCGTAATTTCCCGGCGGCGCACCCGCGGCCACAGGCACATCGATGCGGTTGATGATGATTTCGCCCGGCGACCATTCCTCAGAGGGATAATCGAACGAGCCAGCCTGACCCCATTCGAAGCCCCATTGATCGCGCAATTGCGCAAAGGTCGAGTAGTCGCTGCTCTCCCCCTGCGGGGGTCGGTTCAGCACGCGCCAGTACAGCGTTACACTCGCTGGCTGGTCAGGCTCGACGTCGTAGCCCAGCAATTGAATGATGTTGCCATAGTTCACATCGAGTTTGACTTGCGGCGTAAATGTCGGTTGGGCAGCGAGATGATACACGCGGTAATTCGTCTGCCCGTCCGGCGCGAGCGGCGCATTGACCAGTGCCGAGTCCGGCAGGAAGCGGCTCAGCCACTGCTGATCCGGCAGCGCCAGACGTGCAAAGAACAGATACGCCGATCCATCTGGAATCACGATCGCTTTGTTGCCCGTCAGCCATTTCACCTCACTGTATTTTTCAGTAAGGGCCGCCACGGTCGGATGGCGATAGTGCAGCGCCGCGATGTAGACTTGATCGTGCGATGTGTCCGTATGATTCAGCACATTCGCAATGTCGGCCAGGTCGCCGTCGCTTTGAATGTATAACTGCGGTTCGCGCACGTATTGCCCGAAGTAGACTACACCCGTTTCGACGCTGGCAAATATGGTTACAACGCTCAGCGTGAACGCGACCGACATCGGGTGAGAGAGCAATCGCTTCATCCTTCCGCCCGCCCATACCCGACTCTCCAGTGGAGAGTCGGTGGGCCGCCAGGCGTCACCCCTCATCCTTTTCATTAGCCACCACATTCCCAACGCCGGAAACACGAAGACCGCCGGCATCAAGCCAATGGCGCGCAGGTTGCTGGGCGTGATCTCGTTGACGGCCAGCGCCGTCGGCAGCAGCATGATGATCGATAGCGTGATCAAGCTAAAATAGGCTAGTCGTCTTTGAAAAGTCCGTCCGCGAAAGACGCCAACCACCGTCACTCCCAATCCGACCATGAACAAGATGCCCAGCAGCCAGGGAAACAAGGGACGCCCCGGCAAGTTGAAGCGAATGTATGGATCGCCGTTGACGAAGAACATGCCCAGGGCACGCACAACGTTATCGATCAAAGCGGCGGCCTGGCCGGTGTGCGGTGCGACTTGTTGAATGCGTGTTAGAAAAGCGGCTGGATGATTCAAAAAGTAAATGCCGAGAGGAGCAAAGACGCTGGCCGCTGCCAGCACGAGCAACCCAAATTGAAGGCTGCGTTCGCGCCGCTGGCCGCGATCGAACAGGACGATATAAAGGAAGATAAGGGCGATGGCGACAGGGAACAATCGGGCGGCGAGGTAAGTGTAAAGATTCAGCCCGATCAACGCACCGGCGATGATGATCCAGCGGCGTCGATTCAAACGCAGGCCGCGAAACAACGCCGCCAGTGCCAGCGTTTGAATCAGCGGCTCGCTGATCGAGCGGAAGCCAAGACGACTCATCAGCACGTGCCAGAACGAGGTGGCGATGAAAACGGCGGCGAGTAAGGCAACGCCCTCAGCCGCTTTTCCCGCGAAGCGCGTCGGATGCTTCTGCCGACGTTGGGAGAGGGCGGGGAGCAACATCTCTTTGACCGCCCAATAAGTCGCTGCAACTGTCAACACACCCAGCATCGCCGCGGCCAGGCGCATCGCAAACACCGACGGGCCGATCAACTTCATCCACGCGGCGGCCCAGTAGAAGAACAGCACTTCTTTGCCGGTGTAGGCTTCGACGAAGATCGGTGCGCTTTCACCGCGCGCGATCTGCTGCGCGATAATCGTATCGGCGGCTTCGTCGTAGTGCAGGCCGGGCGGCAGCGTGCCGACTTGCCACAGGCGCAGCGCAGAAGCGATGAGCAGGATGAGGATAAGCAACCAGGAGACACGCCATCTATTCTGCGTGCTGCGTATTGCGTATTGCGTATTCACGTTTTACTTGTCACTTATCACATTCAACGCCTGTTGCAAATCCGCAATGATGTCGTCTGCGTCTTCGATGCCGACCGATAAGCGCACCAGCCCATCGCCGATGCCGCGCCGTTGGCGCTCTTCGCGGCCCATGGCATGATGGCTCGACTGCGCCGGATACAGCAGCAGGCTGTACACATCGCCCAGGCTGGTGCCGGTGCGGATCAGCTTGAGCGCCTCCATGAATCGAAAGATTTGCGGTTCACCGGCAGCGCGCAGTTCGAAGGCCACCATGCCGCCGAAATTACCTGCACGGAACAGTTGCTGCGCGATCAAGTGATCGGGATGATCAGGCAAGCCGGGATAGATCGCTCTGGCAATCATCGGCTGATCGCGCAGCCATTGTGCCACTCGCAGCGCGTTTGAACATTGCTCGCGCAGGCGCAGACCCAGCGTCCGAATACCGCGCAGTATCAGCCATGCTTCGAACGGGCCGAGATTCCCGCCATACAACCGGATTTGCATCCGCAGCTCATTGGCTCGCTTGGCGTCGGTTGCCACGACGCCGCCCATCACATCGCCGTGGCCGCCCAGATATTTGGTGGCCGAGTGAACGACGACATCCGCGCCATGCTTCAATGGCTGAAGCAAATAGGGCGTGGTGAATGTGCCATCGACGATCATCAGCGCGCCGGCGGCGTGCGCCCACTCAGCAATACGCGGCAGATCGGCTACCTTCAACAGTGGATTCGACATCGTTTCGAGGAAGACCGCGCGCGGCGAATGCTGTT
>JADGQE010000395.1 GCA_017882055.1 Thermoflexales bacterium | reverse complement strand
CCGTAAAACTGGCGCAGCTCGCGGCCACAGCGATGGCAACGCGCGCTGGTCAAGGTACTCTCCAGGGTGATGATGAACTCACCCCGGGAACTGATCTGCGTCTGCAAGACTTGGACATCGGGAATATCGAGGGGGACGCTAATCTGCGCGGTCGACATGGCCTTCACCTTTCTGGTCTCACCAAGAAGATAGAGTTATTTTACCGCGTTCTTGACCCCACATCTGGGGGTTACTCCGACGATTCCCAATGAGCCGATTTTTTGGCAGACGAAAGCACTTGTCCTCAAACAGATGTTATCGCATACTTGGCCAGGAATAATTCGCGGCCATTCGGAATGAGCGCAGTGACCAGTCGACACTGAATCAACATCTGCGCAAACACGCGAATGGGCATGTCCGAAGCGAAGGTTAAGGCCCTGCCCACGATCTTCGACATCAGCGGCGTGTGCAGTGTGTTCGGCGCGATCAAGACGGCCAAGTTTTACGACTTCGGTCCGCGGGATGTCATCGTCACGATCTGCACTGACCCGATCACGGCTCCTATTCGGTGATGGATGAGATGACCAGAGCCTATGGCAAGATCGATACGCTCACTGCCGGCGCGCGACTGGGGAATATCTTCTACCGCCAGCAAACCGATTGGGTCCATGAAGGTGTCAGACAGAGGTGCAAGGCGATACATTACCATTTGCGGTTACCGAGTTTTGAAAAACTAATGCTCGCTTGGACCGCACGAAAACACTGGATTTCGCCAGCTGGATTTGATCAGCATGGTATAATTTAGTTTGAGGTGCATCATGATTACAACCACGGTCACTCTACAACTTCCAACCACCCTTTATACTCGTTTGCAAGAGCTAGCGGCGCGTGAACATACCGAACCGGTAGCCGTTTTGGATCGACTGGTGGCTAGTGAACCGCAAGCGCTTGATGGGTTAATTGACCACGATCCACGCCTGCGCAGTGGACGACCGATCATCAGCGGCACGGGCATTATGGTGCGCACCGTGGTCGGCCAGTACAAATTGGGCCTGGCCCCCGAAGAGATCAGCGACGAACTCCCGCTGACACTATCGCAGGTGTACGCGGCGTTGACGTACTACCATCTCCACACCGCTGAGATTGAAGCCGATCTGCAAGCCGACTCCGAAGCCGCCATCCTTCAAGCACTGGGTCTGACGCCCGAGGCGTGAGATGATCCGCCTGTATTTCGATGAAGATGCCATGCGGACCAGCCTGCTGCACGCGCTGACCGCTCGCCAGATCGATGCCGTTTCGGCTCTGGATTCGAAAATGGTCGCTCGCCCCGATGAAGAGCACCTCGCTTATGCGACCAGCCAGCAGCGTGTGCTATTCACCTTCAATCGTGGCGACTTTGCGCGTCTGCACCAAAGTTACCTTGCCAATGGGCAACATCACAGCGGTATCATCGTGTCTGACCAGCTGGAAACGGGCGTCATCCTGCGCCGTCTGTTGAAACTCCTTAATGCCCGCTCGGCCGCCGAGATGCAAGATAGACTGGAATTCCTCAGCAATTGGCGATAAGCAGAGAGCGCATTGGCTTACCGGGCCATGTGCCGATCGTGGTTGAGAAACCACGCGGCTGCCGGGCGACCGCCGGCCTCTTGCTTTCGCTGATCTCAGCACAACGACGCCCTCTGGTTGGCCCACAAGCCTCATATGAATTCTGCAACGCTCCATATCAGGGGTGGAGATTGAGTTCTGCCCTGCCGCCAAGCCTCGCCCACCGGCGCGACTGGAATCTGCAGTTTGTTCGCAATCTCCACGTAGCCCGCTGGCCGACGTATGCGCACCAGCCTTGATGATTTCGACGGCTTCATGGCTGTAACGTGCCGCCCTTTCTCGTGCAATCAGGCCGCTCATCTATACCTCCGTCACGTTTGCCTTCTGTAGCGGCGACTTGGGCTACGCCTCATCAATCGCCACGCGCGCGTCATCAAGACCGCTCGTGCGCACTTCCCGCGCATTGGCCAGTTGGGTCGAGAACTATAGACCTTCAGAAAAAGATTTGGGCTTTGCGTCTATAATTGGTCCTTGAACTTGAACGTGAGTCTGCCTTACCCTATAGCCGCAAATCCTGACCCCAAGGGAGCATCCCTGTTTATCCGACTCAGCCTGAAGCCCAAGCAACAAGAGAAACTGCTGGAGCGTTTGCATCAGGCTTATGCCGGCGGTCAACTGCGGTTGGTGAAACGGATTCACACCCTTCTGTATGCGACGGAGGGAAAGTCCGCAGCCGATATCGCCGAGATCTTGGGGCTGAGCGAGCAGTGCACTCGCACCTACCTCACGACCTTCATCTTGAAAGGCCTGGACAGCCTGGTGGATCGACGTCCGCCGGGCCGCCCCGCCCGGCGGACGAAGACGCAGAAGCGCGAGTTGGGGCAGTGGATTGACACAGGTCCCGAAGCGATGGGCTATGATCAGGGTTGCTGGACCAGCGCCCTGATTCAAGACTTGATTCTGACGCGATTCGGGGTCGAGTACAGCCCGCCGTATCTGGCCGAGTTCTTGAAGAATATGGGCTATTCGTACCAGAAGGCCCGCTTCGCCTCGGACCCTCTGGACGATGTGAGCGAGGAGCAGCGCGAATGGCTGGAAAACGCTGGCCGGCGCTCCTGCGCGAGGCGAAGGAGGCGAAGGCTTGGATCTTGTTTGGGGATGAATGTAGTTTTGCTCAATGGGGTTCGTTGAGTTACACCTGGGCGCGGCGTGGGCAGCAGCCCACCGTCCCGACCAGTGGTAAACGCAAAGCCTACAAAGTCTGGGGCTTCATTGAATACTTTTCGGGCGCGTTCTTTGCCCAGGGGCAGACCGACAAACTGAACTCGGAGGGCTATCAAGCCTTCATCCGCGCCGTTCTGAAACGCACGAAGCGGCCCGTGATTCTGGTGCAAGAGGGGGCCAAGTAGCATACGAGCAAAGCGATACAAGAATTCTTTGCGACTCATCTTAACCGTTTGACCGTCCATCAATTGCCGCGCTATTCGCCCGAGTTCAATCCCCTTGAATTTCTCTGGCGCAATCTCAAGAAGCAGGCGACGCATTTGCGCTACTTTCCCACCTTCGACAAATTAATCGAGAAAGTGGACAGCAAGCTGCGCTACTTTGCTGGTCTGCCCAGCGCCATCAAGGGCGTGATGGGACGGTATTGTGAGACCTTGGGCGCAGAGGCAGCGGCGTAGAAAACAAAAATCTTTTTCTTGAAAACTATAGCTATCAAAACGGTTCAGTGAATTACCGAATACTCTTGTAACTGATCAGCCGATTGACCACGCGAAGCGGCCAGTTGTCGAATGCTGCTTGAAGATCGATTGACAATTTGGTGATGATGTATTAGATTCATCGGTGAGAGGATAACCTCTCGCTCATTTTGTTTTGTCGCGCCAGTCCCGGCAAACATTAAACTTTTGGTAGTGGTAACAAAGTAAGTGCTGGGGTATGCTTATAGCATGATCCAAGAAACCATTACTTACACAGGCCGCGTCTGTGGCAGCCCTAATATCGTCAAGAACGGCACGAATAAATGTAACCGTCCGCCGTACCCCTGCACCGCGTGCGGGGCGTATGGCACGCTCCGGCCGAAAGACTCGCCCGCCAGCCGGGCCAAATCGTTGATTCTCAAAACGTATCGCGCGCGGGCCAGCCGGCGAGGCGTCGAGCGCATTTTTCAGGTGGCCCGTCAAACCCTCGCTCGCTGGCGACGCACGCTTCTGCGAACGTTGC
>JADGQE010000394.1 GCA_017882055.1 Thermoflexales bacterium | reverse complement strand
AACTTGCAGGCTCTCCTGGAAGCGGAGGACTATCAGTCCCTGGGCGCAGCCAACGGGCGCAGCGGTGTCGAGTTGGCCCGCGAGCACTTGCCCGACTTGATCCTGTGCGATGTGATGATGCCCGAATTGGACGGATATGGTGTGTTGGCCGAGTTGCACCAGGATCCAGTCACGGCGACGATTCCCTTCATTTTCCTCACGGCCAAAGCCGACAAACTCGCCTTGCGGCAAGGGATGGAACTCGGCGCGGACGATTACTTGACCAAGCCCTTCACCATTGATGAAGTATTGAAGGCGGTCACGACTCGCCTGGAAAAACGGGCGAGTGTGGACAAGAAGTACCGGCAGAAACTGGAGGACTTGCGGGGCAGTATCACCTTCTCGCTGCCTCACGAACTGCGCACCCCTTTGACCGGTATCCTGAACGGTTCCGAGATGCTCAAAGAAATGTGGGATGAACTGGGACAGGACGATAAGCTAAGAATGGTGGATATTGTGCATCATTCTGCCCAACGCCTGCAGCGACTCATCCTGAATTACTTATTGTATGCCGAACTCGAGTTAGCGGCCGCGGCCCCGCCGGCGGCGCCCGTGCTGCCTGCGCCAGGTATGAATCTCCATGCGCTGGTGACAGCGGTGGCCACCCAAAAGGCTCACCCCGCCCAGCGCGAAGCAGACTTAAGTTTTGACCTGGCCGAGGCCACGCTCCTGATTTCAGAAGATCATCTGCGAAAGATCGTCGAGGAGCTGCTGGACAACGCGTTCAAGTTTTCCAGGGCGGGGACAGCGGTGCGTGTTACCGGGACTCGCACCGATCAAGCCTATACGCTGGCCTTCGTCGATCACGGAATCGGCCTGACGGTTAAACAGATTGCCGACATCGGTGCTTACATGCAGTTCGAGCGCAAACTCCATGAGCAGCAGGGTTCCGGTTTGGGGCTCACCATTGCCCGTCGTCTGGTTGAACTGTACGGCGGCAAGTTGAGCATCGAAAGCATACCCGGCCTGCAGACGACCGTGTCTGTGACCCTGCCCATGGGATGACCGAGCAAGATACTGCGCGGGTGAGAACGGGAGGTGATTCTGCGGTTGGGTCCCGAACGGGGCGTATCAATGTTTATGAAATGCCGCGGATCAAATCGCCTGCATGCGCAGCGTTAGGCCGCTCCCATTGAACAGGGCTATCCATAAAGCCTTTTGAACACAAGCCGGTGAGGATCGAGCAGAATATATCTAAGGGCCTTTAAGATGATTTGTTAGCCCCCACACAGCCATATTGCAAAGCGCATTCCCAGTCGCTGCGCCCCCGAAGCCTTGCGAGCCTGGCCATTGATTCGTGGTCGTATGATACGGCGATTAACTCCGATGACCAGCGATCGCCGCGCTTCTCTACGATCGCGTAACGCGCTTCAGGCGAACCATTCTCGATAGCGTGGTGATAAGGACGCTCATCCGTATAGGCAGGCAAGCCGATGCTGCCTGGATTCACGATGAGCTGGCCTCGCAAGGAACGCACACTGCGGGGCAAGTGTGTGTGTCCACAGGCGATGAACACCGCGCTCACGTCACCGAGCCGCGTCTCGATCTCGTGTTGCGTCGCGGCTCGAACGCAGCTCGGTTCCACGGTCTCAAGGAAATACTCAGCGTCACTATTGGGGGTGCCATGGCAAAGCAGCCCTTCATCGCCGAAGGCGCTTGTCGGCTGCAACGACGCCATCCAGGAAAATTCTACCTGGGTGAGCTGTGAGTGAGTGTATGTGTCGGAAGCGCCGCGCGCATCCGGCGCCAGGGTAAGTAATTGTCGCTCGTGATTGCCGGCCAGCTGCACCCATGCCTGTGCCATGAGGAATTGCGCTGTTTCTCCTGGCAGCAGTGGGCCTGACAGGCTGTCCCCCAGATTAACGACTGCATCGACGCCCCGCTGCTTGAAGTCCGCTACAACCGCCTCAAGCGCGGCAAGGTTTCCATGAATATCTGAGAGAATTGCTATTCGCATGATAGTTATACAAGGCTAACTTCGGCATTGCGCGCGTCTTTCTCGGCGGCTTTCAATTGCGCGGTCATGGGTGGTGTTTGCCGGGGCCAGACGCGGCTGCAGTTGCAACATAGCGTTGACCAACGTGACGATACGATCATGTGCGGCTTTGTCAGCGGAGTTGGTGCGGTACTGCTTGACGGGTTCGGTAACTTCAACTTGTGCTTCGGCCAAAGTGTGAGCCATGCGGACTCCCTCAATCGATGATGTGGAAAGTATAGCGAGAATGAAGACCCAGGTCAAACGCGAAAAACACCCACGACGCGAAGAGCGTGCGGGCACCTGCTAATGTGTTCGGGTAGTGATCCTTAGGGGCCGCCCACTCGCTCAGGGTAGGGGAATGATTAACGTTTGACCAATACGAATGTCGACGCTCGTCAGTCCATTGGCGGCCATGAGCGCTTCGACCGTCGTGCCAAATTGCCGGGCCAGTGAGTACAGCGTGTTGCCGGGCTGCACCACGTACGTTGTGGGCTGTGAAGAACGAGTGGTCACCGGTTGCAGCGTCGCAGACGACGGCGAAACCGATGACGGCGTCGGCGTCTGAATGAGTTGAGGTGACACTGGCCGCTGCGTCGCCGGTTGATCGGGTGTGCTGTTCAATAGCTGGTCGCGCACGCGCCGAACCTGGTCGCGGATTGGGATCAGCACATCCTGCGGCGGATTGCCGGCGATGTGATAAGGCAGCGTCATCGACGGCTCGATCGCGAGCGCTTGAATCTGCCGCGGATCGAGCTGCACGCCCAGCTGGATCAGGCGCACAAGCTGATCGGGTGTGAAGTTTGTTTTGAGGGTGCTGCCCATCGCTTGCAGCAGCGGCACGATCTGCGTCATAATGGTCGGCGCCATATTGGCGCGTGTCACCTTATCGCGCACGGCCATGATCACTTGCTGTTGGCGGTGCATGCGATCGAAGTCCTCTAGCCCGCCATGGCGGGTGCGCGCATATTTCAGCGCCAGCTGACCATCCATGTGTTGTAAGCCCGCATCGATATGCAGCGGCGCGTAGCCATAGCCCGAATCGGGATACAGCGGATCGTCGATCGGGGCTTCGACGTTGAGGTCGATGCCGCCAATCGCGTCGATCAGTTTTTCAAATCCGGCAAAGTTGAAGCGAATATAGTATTGAATCGGCAGATCAAAAACGGCTTGAACGGTCGCCATCGCCAAAGCCGGACCGCCACCGGGGTAGCCGCGCAAATCGCCGTAGAAGTGCGCCGTGTTGATTCGGGCTTCGAGGTCGTAGCCGGGGATCGTGACCCACAGGTCGCGGGGGATGGACAGCACGGCCGCGGTCTGCGCGGCCGGATCGATCGAGAGCAAAATCATGGTGTCGGTGCGCCACGGGCCTGGCTCGCTTTCGCGCTCGTCGATGCCCAACAGCAGGATGTTGACGCGCCCGGTGGCCGTCCATTCGGGAAATGCGGTCGGGGCCGCAGGGCTGATCGGGGTAAGCCGTGGATCGATGGCTACGGCCCCGAAGCCTTGCACCGCGCCGCGCACGGTGGTAAAGATCAGGCTCGTCCCGATGATCAGCAGCATCACCAGTGCGGCCAATATGAATCTGCGATTTGAGGGCATGCGTCATTCTCCGTTGATTATCAAGACGGGGCGGTATTTGTTTACCGCGTTTCCTGGAATGTCATTCTGAGATGTCCATCCCTCAAGCGTGATGCGTGAGGGCAGAAACTTGTAGGCGCCGATCGCGCTAT
>JADGQE010000066.1 GCA_017882055.1 Thermoflexales bacterium | reverse complement strand
ATTCGTTGAACATCTGTCCCACCGATGTTCCATTAT
The DNA here is from genome assembly GCA_017882055.1 of Thermoflexales bacterium. GTDB lineage: Bacteria > Chloroflexota > Anaerolineae > Fen-1058 > Fen-1058 > JADGQE01. The sequence continues at coordinate 12,458 of JADGQE010000066.1, read as the reverse complement.
GAATGCGGCTGATGACTTCGCCCAGCAACGGAGCAACCGACAGCACCGTCATGTTCGGCAAGCGTCGCTCGGGTGGAATGGGCACACTGTTAGTCGTCACAATCTCCTTGATCGGCAGGCTGCGCAGCCGATCGACGGCGGGCGGCGACAGGATCGCGTGCGTGAAACACACGTAAATGTCGCCCGCGCCCGATACTTTCAGGATATCCACCGCGCCCTTGATCGAGCCGGCCGTATCGACTTCATCATCGACCAGAATAACCGTCTTGCCTTCCACTTCACCAATCACGGTCAAGGACTGAGCCCTGGCATCATTGCCGGTACGCCGCTTTTCGATGAAGGCCATCGGCAAGCCCAGAGCCACCGCAAAGTTGCGGCCTTTCTTGGCATAGCCCAGATCGACGGTCACGACGACCGCCCCGCCCGGCAGCGAGTGCAGATCTTTCATCAAGAAATAGTCGCTCAGCAAATGGAACGTGCTGACTTCATCGCCGGGGATATCGAAGAAACCCTGAATCTGCCCGGCGTGCAAGTCGAGCGTTAAGAAGCGCCCTGCCCCGGCCGTCGAGATCAAGTTCGCCAGCAGCCGGGCCGTGATCGGCACGCGCGGCTGATCTTTCTTGTCGCTGCGGCCATACGCATAATACGGCATCACTGCCGTGACCCGTCCGGCGTTGGCGCGCTTGACCGTATCCAGCAAGATTAGCAGTTCCATGATGTGAAAGTTAACGGGTGTCGTCAACGTCTGAATCAGGAACACATCTTGCCCGCGCACGCTGGTCAACAGCCGGACAAACAAATTTTCATTAGGGAATTGAATGATCTCGCGCGGGCTAAGCGGAACATTCAGATAACGCCCGATCTCTTCGGACAGATCAGGACAGGCTGAGCCAGTAAAAATTCGGATGTCGCCAAATGAACGCGCAGTACCAGGCATAATAGATAAGTCAGTCTCCCTTGGTTTCCCCGCTGCGTAATTGAATACACCGAAACATCGCAAAGCAATGTCTCATCGCTTGATAGAGGAATCTTTGCAAATCTAGTCCCTCTTCAACATTTCTTCGATTGTAAGCCCAATGTCCCTGGCAATTTGCCGTAATAAAATGGGCGAGATGTCTCTGCCGGAATGGAATGGAACCGTTGTACTCCGGCCATCGGGATGACGATACTGCCGATGTGATCCGCGTTGCCTGGCTAGCACAAAACCCAGCCTCTCCAAGGCCATCTCGACTTCACGCGACTTCAGAACCGGAGGCTTGCTCATGACTCACTCGATCACGACTGCCTGCGTGCCGACAAATTGTGCTTCTAAAGTTGGTTCGCCATCTTCGAGCAGCATTGCAATCACTTCGCGCAAATTAAGTTGCAATTCATCCAGCGTCTCAGCTTGTGTATGCGCTCCTGAAAATCCCGGCACGTAGCCCACATAGAGGTTTGTGTCCGGACATTTTTCGACAACCGCTATATAAGTCTTCATAGCCCGCCTTACCTTTCATGTTCTTTACCGCCATTGAGATGGCAAGTATCGTTGAGCACGTCGATTCCGATCAGCCGCTTGTCGATCTCGATCACGCTGAGCGAAGCGTTGCCGAAATGGAACGGATGCCGCCGATTGACATCGAGGTTGAGCAGAGCCGTCAGATACGCGGCGAACGTGCCGCCGTGGGCCACGACGACCACCTGCTGCTGATCGTGCGCGGCAGCAATCGCCTTCATCACCGCTGCGATTCTCGAATGAAAGACGGCACGGCCCTCGCTGCCTTCGATTGGCACAGACCACATGTCGTCCGCCCAGCGCTGCGCCAATTCCGGATGCTGCGCCACGACATCAGTCCACGTTAAGCCGCTGAGCACTCCGAAGTCATACTCTTTGAGCCGGTCGTCGAACGTGATCGGCAGATTCAGCGCCGCGCCGATCGTTTCGGCGGTTTGCCGCGCTCGCTGCAACGGACTGCTGTAAATCGCCGCGACAGCGGCGTTCTTCAATCGATCGGCGACGTGTTGCGCCTGTTGCCAACCAAACTCATCCAAGGGAAGATCAGCCTGGCCCTGGATGCGCCCCTCGGCATTCCACGCCGTGCGGCCATGCCGCACCAGCCAGAGTTTCACCGTCATGCTTGAACCGCAGCGCGTTGAAGCTGATCGGCGGCAGAATAGGGATCGATCGTGCGCGCCACTACCTGATCGATCAGCGCATTCAATCGATCCGCCCCGACCGACTGGAGCAATCGATCCAGCAACGTCTCGCGCAAAATCGTTTCCAGTTCCATCGAAGCTCGCAGCCGCGCGCGCTGCTGACCTTCGGGCTGTGCCGCGAGAAAGGCCCGATGGTGCGCCACAGCCGTAATCACTTCGTCAATGCCGTGACCCTGGGAGGCAATCGTTTTAAGAATCGGCGGCTGCCAGCGCTCATCAGATTTGGCAGGCGTCGGGATCACACTCGGCATCAGTACGCCGTGGTGCAATAGGCCATGGGGCGCAGTGCCCAGATCCAACATAGCATGCAACGCATTGACGGTACTTTGCGCACCGTCTCGATCAGCTTTGTTGACTACCAGTATATCAGCGATCTCCAGAATCCCGGCTTTAATCGCCTGCACTTCATCGCCGAAGCCGGGCGCTTCAACCACGATCACCGTATCCGCCGTGCGCGCCACTTCGATCTCGGACTGGCCCGCGCCCACCGTTTCGATCACAATCACGTCGAAGCCGGCGGCGTCGAGCACCTTGACCACATCCGTCGTCGAGCGGGCCAGACCGCCCAGACTGCCGCGCGTCGCCATCGAGCGAATGAAGACGCCCTCGTCGCCGGACAGATCGCGCATGCGAATGCGATCGCCCAGTACCGCGCCGCCTGAAAAAGGCGAAGTTGGATCGACAGCCACAATGCCAACCGTCAGCGCTGGACTGCTCTTTCGATACAGTTTGGCAATCTCACCGACGAGTGTGCTTTTGCCGGTGCCCGGCGCGCCGGTGACGCCAATGATCTGCGCCCGCCCGGTGCGCGGATAGATCAGCGACAACGCCGACCAGGCCTCGGGACCGCCATCTTCAACACGGCTAATCAACCGGGCGATCGAGCGCCGATCGCCCTGCAGTGCCCGATCGACCAGCGCGGGAACAGCCTCAAGCAGTCTGGAATTGGCCACGAATGAACTCGACAACACTGTCTGTGTTGGTGCCGGGGCCAAAGATCGCCGTTAGCCCGGCGGCCTTGAGAGGTGCTATATCTTCATCGGGAATGATGCCGCCCGCAAAGACCAGCACGTCGTTCAGTCCCTTGTCTCTCAGCAAGTTCACGATGCGCGGCAACAACGTCAAATGCGCACCGGACAGAATCGACAGTCCGACGGCGTCTACATCTTCTTGCAGTGCGGCTTCAGCGATCATTTCGGGCGTCTGGCGCAAACCGGTATAGATCACCTCCATGCCGGCGTCCCGCAGCGCCCGGGCGATGACTTTGGCGCCGCGATCGTGGCCGTCCAGGCCAGGTTTGGCGATCAACACACGGATCTTCTTATCCATGATAGTCCTTAAGGGTCTGAGTCCCACTTGATGGCAAGGGTTGCTTCTGGATTATACAACACGCCGCTTACAGCCGCAAACAAACTCGGCATCAGGTGAGTGCTCATTTGAAATGATCCGGTTAGATGACAGATTGAAACCAGAATGCCTATCCGGCACGGCACAGCGCGCCAGGCAAAAACAGCGTGAGAGTAAGCGTGATATTTACGAAACTGAAATAGTTACTGCCCAGCCGTCTCTCAATCTGATCCACGAAGGACACGCAGAACCACGCAGAAAATCTTACACCTGGTGTTTTTTCGTGTGACTTCATGGAAGAAAAATTCGGCCCGCAAGTTGCCTGAAATACATCTATTCGCCCGGCGCATTTCAAGTTGGGGGCGAACTTGCTCCCAGCCCGCGTCCTCGCGGGCGTCGCGCGACCCATCAGTCGACCGCGAGGACGCGGTCGAAGAGCAAAGTGAAAACCTGCCCCAGAAGTGAAATGCACGCCTATTCGCCAACCAGTTTTACAAATGAGAATGGCTATGCTACAATCAGGTCGAATCAACCGGAATCAAACCGTCATTTTTCAGCAGTTCAAGTCGTCCTACCCTGTCACACGAGAGAGCCGCCATGGTGGCATCCGCGCCTCCTGCGACAACCCAGAGCCCCGACATCGGCGTGCGCAGAACTCGGCTGCTCGTTCTCATCAGTCTCGTCGTGGCGATTATCGTCTTCATCCTCTCACCCGCCCTGGCGATTGGTTGGAGCCAGCGCGTGCCTTTTCCCGGCGTCCTGGTCGGGCAGACTTTCATCATCGGCGATTCGTCCGGGACCGATTGGAGACCCGATGCCCGGTTGGATGTACTCGATCGCATCGTCGCGATCGACGGCTTCCGCTTGACCGATCAAGTCTCCTACGACCAGGCGCTGATTGCGGCCTCGATCCGGTCCGAGCGGCAAGTCCGCATCACCTTCGAGCGCCCGATCGTCCTCAACGTAAACGAGTGCGGCAAGATCGTTCGAGAAGGCATCCGCGAATGTGAAGTGACTCGCCCGCTGCGTTCGATGACGACCGATGATCTCATCCGGTTGTTCGGCCTGCCGTACGTCATCGGGCTGGCTTATTTGGCCGTGGGCATCTGGGTCTTTCGACGCAGCCGCACCGGCAATCAACGTGCCGGGCTGATGCTGTCTTTCTTCTGTGTCAGCGCTGCCCTGGTATTGGCCACTTTTTTCGATCAGTCCAGCACTAACTCGCTGCTCGCTATCTATCGTTTGGGCCTGGCTCTTGCCAGCGGCTCGATCATCGGCCTGGGTCTGACCTTTCCGCTGCCGCCGCGCCTGGCCGAGCATCATCCGCTTGTGCGTTACATTGGATTTGTGCCGGGCCTGATTGCGGCGCTGATCGTCATCGCCAGGCTCTACGACCTAAACGCGCCGTGGGATTTTATCCTCGCTGAGCGCTGGCTATTCACGCTGGCCGGACTGAGTATCGCCTTCTATTTAGTGATGTTGTTCTACCGCTGGCTGCGGGCTGATTCGCCGGTCGTTCGCCAGCAAAGCCGCATCATCCTGTTAGGCTCAATTCTATCTTTCCTGCCGTTCATCATCTGGGTCATACAAGGCTTCTTCAACCCCAACACGCCTTTTGTGCCACTACTTTATTTGCCCGCCTTCATTCTCTTTCCGATCTCGATCGCTTACGCACTGCAGCGCTATGGCGAAGTCGATGTCGATCGATTGGTCATCAGCGGTCTCACCTACATCTTAGTCAGTCTGTCCGTCGTAAGTGCCTACCTCATTTTGTTGGCCGCCACTTCGGCCCTGCTCCGATCGCAGGGCCTGGCCGCCGATAATCCGATCCTGTTAGCCATCTTCATTCTGCTGGTGGCCGTCGGCCTCGATCCGGTGCGCCAGCGGATTCAACACTACGTGGATCGGTTCTTCTTCCGCGGCCGCCTTGACCCGGAGGCGATCCTGCACCGCTACAGCCATGATCTGACCGAAGTCTCTGAACTGCCGGCCATCGTCAGTATCATGCGCCAGCAAGTGACCAAAGTGCTGAAGCCGCAGCGCCTGTACGTCTATTTGCTCGACGCGCGGACGAACGCCTTCGTCGCCCAGCCGGATCCCGGCACGCCGCGCCTGTCCACGTCGGCCGCGCACTGCGCCTTCGACGGGCCGATCGCGCGCTGGCTCAAAGCGGAAGCCGGCCCGCGCTATATTCAGCTTGAGCGCGCCCTGCCCGAAATCCTGAGGCCCGATCTACCCCGGCTGGAAGCGATCGGGGCCGTGCTCTATGTGCCGCTCATGGGCCGCGCTCAACTCAGCGGCTGGCTGGCCTTGAGCCACAAATTATCGGGACAGCCTTATTCCACCGAAGACTTATCCTTCCTGTCGGCGCTGGCCGATCAAACCGCGGTGGCGCTGGAACGGGCCATTGTTTTCGATGACGTGCAGCGGCGCGTCAACGAATTGAATGTGCTCAGCCGCGTCAGCCAGGCCGTCAACTTCACCCTGGATACCGACGACATCCTCGAATTGATCTACACACAGACCAGCAAGGTGCTGGATACGCGCAACTTCTACGTTGCCATGGCCGACGTTCACCGCGAAATGATGCGCTTTTCCTTTTACATCGAAGGCGGCGAGCGCTTGTATCCCGACGACGAATGGCCGGTCGAGACCGGCCTCAGCGGCGAAATCATGCGGCGCGGCCAGCCGATTATCACCGACGACTACGTGCAAGAGTGCATCAAACGGGGACTGGCGCCGGGTGGCAAACCCGGTCAGGCGTGGATGGGTGTGCCGCTCAACGCCGGCGATCGGCCCTTTGGCATTATGGCCGTGTCGGACTTCCGGCCTGAGGTGAGCTACAGCGAGGAGCAGCTCCAAATCTTTGCGGCCATCGCCGATCAGGCCGCCAGCGTTTTGGACAAGGCGCGCCTGTACCGCGAGACCGAAGAGCGCGCGCGGCAACTGGCCGTGCTCAACGAAGTCGGCAGCAGCATCACCTCCTCACTCGATCTGCGAACGGTGCTGAGCACCATCGTTCAAAAAGCGATCGAGCTGCTGCACGCCGAAGCCGGCTCGCTGCTGCTCGTCGACGAGCACTCCAGCGAATTGGTTTTCGAAGTGACCTTCGGCCCGGCGGCCGATGATTTGCGCGGGCAACGCCTGCCGTTTGGCAAGGGCATTGTGGGCGCGGTCGCGCAGACCCGCCGGCCGCAGATAGTCAATGAGGCTCAACGCGATGTGCGCTGGCTGCGCGACGTGGACAAGACCACCGCCTTTAGTACCCGTGCGATTTTGGCCGTGCCCATGATCAACAAAGATCGCGTGATCGGCGTGCTGGAACTCATCAACAAATTGGATAGCGATCGATACACCGAAGAAGATCAAAACCTGTTGACCGCCTTCGCCAACACCGCCGCCGTCGCGGTCGAGAACGCCCGCCTGTTCACCATGACCGATCAGGCCCTGGCCGCCCGTCTGCAAGAACTCAGCACCCTGCAAGAGATCGACCACCAGCTGAATACTTCGCTCGACATTCAGCGCGTGCTGGAACTGACGCTGGATTGGGGCCTGCGCGTCACCGATGCCACCGCCGGCTCGGCCGGCATCATCGATCGTGAGCAGAACCTCCTGATCTTGCTGGCCAAGCGCAACTACACGTATCAGCCAACCACCATTCCACTCGACCAGGGTCTGGCCGGGCAGGTCATTCGCAGCGGGCAGCCGGTAGTCGTCAACGATGTGACCCTGGACTCGCGCTACATCGCGGCCGCGCCGAGCACGCGATCGCAATTGAGCGTGCCGATTCGGCGCGAGAATGAAGTCCTGGGCGTGCTTAATCTGGAGAGCAGCAAGCTCAACGCCTTCGGCATTCTGCAGCTCGACACCGCGATCCGTCTGGCCGATCACGCGGTCAGCGCGGTGATCAACGCCCAATTGTACGAAGAAGTCACGCGCGCCAACCAGGCCAAAGGCCGCTTCGTCAGCGAAGTGGCCCACGAGCTGGGCCAACCCCTGACCGCGATTAAAGGCTTTAGCGAACTGGTCATCAAAGGCATGGCCGGCCCCATGACCGACATGCAAAGTCAATTCCTGTCTACGATTCACTTCAACGCCGAGCGCATGATTCGGTTGGACAGAGACCTGCTGGATATTGGGCGGATCGAGACTCGCCGGCTCAAATTGGAGATCGGGCCAAACGCGCTCAAGCCCATCATCGAAGCCACCGTCCAGGCTATGCAAGCGCCCATCGATGAGCGCCAGATCACCGTCGAATATCAAGTTCCCGATGATCTGCCCAGGGTCATGGCTGATCGTGATCGGTTGATCCAGATTCTCACCAACCTGGTCAGCAACGCTTACAAATACACCCCGGTCGGTGGACGCATGACGATCCGTGTGACCCGTCTCGACGAGATTCAACCGCGCACTGCGCCGCGCGGCAACTGGACCCTGACGAATTTGCAACAAGTCAAACCCAACCCGGCCGGCTATCTGGCCTGCGCGGTGCAAGATACGGGCTTTGGCATTTCGTCCGAAGATCAAGGCAAGCTCTTTACGCAGTTCTTCCGCTCGCACGATCCGGCGGTGCGCGAGCAGCCCGGTACCGGCCTCGGTCTGTCGATTACGAAGAGTCTGATTGAGCTGCAGCAGGGCGCGATCTGGGTGGAGAGCGAAGTGGGCAAAGGCAGCACCTTCGCCTTCAGCCTCCCGCTCGCGGAGAATGGCGGGACAGGCTAAGGGATCGGAGATCAGAGATTAGAGACCGATATTCTTCGCAAGGAGATCGGTCTCTTTTTGTAACTACTCAGCCGTCACTGCGAGGAGCGTCGGCCTGCCCTGCGTGCCTTGTGCAGGGTTGCGACGACGCCTGGCGGCCCACCAGCGCAAAGCGCTGGGCATGGGCAGCAGTCTCTGGCGCTGACGGCAACATTCGTTGATCAGCATGGAGATTGCTTCGCAAACGCCTGGCGGCCCACCGGCGCACTGCGCCGGGTATGGGCAAGCGCTCGCAACACATGCGGTGCAGTGCTCCCGTGACGCAGGCTGAGTAGTTACCTCTTTTTACTGAAACGGCTGGTAATTACCAGAAACCAGGTTTTTGGAATAAGCCTGGTTTCTTGAAATGTCCGGTTTATGACTGTTTGCGCCAGAACCGTTCGACCGGCTTGCCTGCGCCCACTTGTTCCGCATAACTGCGCAGGCGCTGCGCGACTTCGGCCGTGTCTTTGTAGAAGGTACTGATCTGCGATCGATGCTCCAGAAACGCTGCAATCTTGGCACGCAAGGCCTCGTCGCTCAGCGCGATCGATTCAGCCGCCCACAGGTCGGGTCCCCAAACTGGCGCGAGCTGCGCGGCATCCTCAGCATAAGGATAATCCTCGTAGTAGATCAATTCGTAGTTCAACTTCTCAGCCGCGGCGCGAACGATTTGATGATCGACGTGATGGCCGGCGGTGAGCGGCGCAAACACGCGCGCCATTGACCCGCCGCTGATAATAGTTTTGATGCGCGCCCGCAAAGTCTCCGCAATCCGATCGGCGATTTCACCCTCCTGCACTTCGCCAAAGATCGCTTCTTCCGAAGCGTATAAGGGTTGACGGGACGCCGCGGCAACTCGATACACGGCGTCGGCGAACGGCAAATAGATCAGATACGCGCCCAGGCGATCGAGCGCGGCCCGATCTTCATCGCGGCGCGCGGCGGGCGCATCCTCGCCGAGCTGCCAGCGCGCATGCAAGCCGCAGGCAAAATCGGACAAGGGTGCCCCGGCCGGTCGATCGCCGCCGAAGATCGTCATCACGATCGGGCGCTGACCGTGACGCGCCAGCTGATAGATCGTCCCGCCGCAGGACAGCACGGCATCGTCGGGATGCGGCGAAAGAAAGATCGAGCGTCGATTTTGCGGCATTTTGATTGACAGTCCTTGGGCGCTGTGCTACAATCTCTGTCGCTGCAAGCAACGTGCTGGGCCGTTAGCTCAATGGTAGAGCAGAGGCCTTTTAAGCCTTTGGTTCAGGGTTCGAGTCCCTGACGGCTCACACCCGGCAATAAGCGGCCTGATGAAGATTATACTTCATCAGGCTTTTTGTTTGCAACGCGCGCTCGAACTTCAGAAATGGAGCATCGATCACGCCTCAATCAAACAACCGACCGACCGCGTCGGCCAGTTCGGCCAGGTTGCTAACACGGTGGACGGCGTGGCAGAGCGGCGCATATTGCAGCATGTCGCTATCGCCGTTGTGCCATTGTATAGGATGCTCGGGGTTGAACCACAGCACGCGTTTGGCGCGGCGCTTGATCTGATCGACCAGATCGACGCGCGGATTGTTGAAGTTGTTGCGCCCGTCGCCGAGGAAGATCACCGTCGTGCGCCGATCGACCGAGTCGAAGTGATCGTGCGTAAACTCGGCCAGCGCCGCGCCGAGATCGGTGTTGTAGTAGCCGGGCGGAATTTTCTCCAACACCTCGTTCACCACTTCGGCAGCGCGGCCATGCTCGAATTCGTGGCTGACTTCTTGAATGTGATTGATAAAGGCAAACGATCGCGCGCGGGCGATCTGGTCGCTGAGCTCGTACATCAGACGCACCATGAACTCGGCCACGGGCCGCATCGAAGTAGATACGTCGGCAATCAAAACCAGTTTCGGCTTCAACTGTTTGTGCTTGAACTTCATCTCGATCGGCACGCTGCCATATTTGAGGTTGGCGCGCAGCGTCGCCTTGGGATCGAGCGTACCTTGTTTGCCGCGCTTCTGCCGCAAAGCGGCGCGGCTGCGTAACTGGGCGGCTAATCGACGCACCTGAGTGCGCAATTCGTCGGCTTCGCGCTCACTCAACGTCTCGAACGGACGGTGCATCAAATCGTCGAGCGGCTCGCGCTTCTCATATTCTTTCGCCATGTTCTCGGCGATCTGCTGGCCGACGTAATCCTCCACCTGCCCTTCCAGTTCGCCCTGATTCGCTTCCATGGCATCGCGCAGCTGCTGGCGTGATGGGCTGTCCATGCCGAGTGCCGCCAGCATCTGCATCAATTCATCGATCGCCTGTTCAAGATCCCGCATACCCAACTGCGTCAGCATCCGGCGCGTGATCCACGACTGCTGATACGGTTGATTGGCATTGGGCAATCCGGCTTGCTGTCCCAACTGCTGCAGCTCCTCCGGGGTTAACGGCCGGCCTTCCATCAGACGCCGCATCAACTCGGACTTCAACTCGCTCAACAGCTGACGCAGTGCATCTCGCAGCAATTGCTGATCGTCCTGCGATAAGCCATCCATGCCGTCCATCATCTGCGGCCGGCCGGAGCCGAAGAACAACGGGAACAACCGCTCGAACGTCGGCCCGTCGTGGGCTTCTTTGACCAACGTCGTCTTCATCGACAGGCGAAAGGTCTCGCGGTCTTCGATGCCCAGCTGATCGATCGCGCGCATGGCGTCCTGGCTTTCAGCCAACGAGACACGCACGCCCGAAGCGCGCAGTGCGGCGATGAATTGAACGATGCGAGTATCCATAGGAGGTTAGAGGTTAGAGATTAGAGATTAGAGATTAGAGATCAGGGATCGGCGATTACGCAGCCTCGATTACTTTCGTTTGCGACGCGGATCGTTGGCATACGGATTGTATTGATCGAGTTGAGGCGGCCCGCCAGCCGATCGGGTTTCAAGTCCGCCGCGCGCCCGCTGCACGTCCGATTCGTGCTTGAGCAAAACGGTCAGCGTCGTGTTGAGCGTCTGCTCATCCATATGTTCGGCGTTGAGCACGACGAGGGCTTTAGCCCAATCGAGCGTTTCACTGACGCTGGGACTTTTCTTGAGATCGAGCGTGCGCAAACGCTGCACGATTTGCACAGCCTGTTGCGCTAATTTGAGATTCAGCTCGGGCACTTTCAAGCGAATGATGCTCAGTTCCTGCTCCATCGATGGATAATCGATGAAGAGGTACAAGCAGCGGCGTTTAAGCGCCTCGCTCAACTCGCGGGTGTTGTTGCTCGTCAGCAAAACCAGCGGCTGATGCTTGGCTTTGATCGTGCCCAGTTCCGGCACACTGACTTGAAAGTCGCTGAGGATTTCGAGCAGGAAGGCTTCGAACTCGGCATCGGCCCGATCGATCTCGTCGATCAACAGCACCACCGGCTTGTCGCTCGTCAACGCACGCAGCAACGGTCGGGGCAACAGGAATCGCTCGGAGAAGAACACGTCTTCTTCGGCGGCCAATCGATCGGCGGCGGAAGACAGCGTTTCGGCATCGCTCAACAGTTGGGACAATTTATCGCGCAGCAACTGCGTATACAGCATTTGCTTGGCGTATTCCCATTCGTAGAGCGCTTTGGTTTCGTCGAGACCTTCGTAACACTGCAAGCGGATCAACTCGCGGCCGGTGGCGCCCGCCCACGCTTTGGCAAGTTCAGTCTTGCCCACGCCGGCCGGACCTTCGGCCAGGATAGGCTTATCAAGACGCTCAGCCAGAAACAGCACCGTCGAGATTTCTTCGGTGGCGATGTATTGCTGCCGGCCGAGGCAATCTTGCACTTCACGCTTATCTTTGAACATAGTGTGGCTGCCTGTGAGGAGGATGCAGAAATTGTATCCTATGCCTAAAAAAGATGCCACGCCCTTTGTGAAGGCGTGGCATATAGACATGTTTCAATTTCTCCTGCGGTGCATTTCAAATTGGGGGAACTTGCTTGTGCCACGCAAAAGAATAGATATCCTTTTTGTGCATGGGCTACTTTCAACTACCGATACGGTAACCAGCAAGGATTGGAAGCACCCGCCACTTTGTCTGTGAGCTTGATTTGGCTTGAGCCATCGGCATTCATCGTGTAGACCGCAAAGCCGCCATCTCGGTCAGAATAGAACGCAAGCCGCTTGCCATCTGGTGACCAGGCGGGGCGGTAGCTGTTTCGTCCCAACTTCCCCGCCGATGTGTCT
>JADGQE010000065.1 GCA_017882055.1 Thermoflexales bacterium | reverse complement strand
CCGACATCGATGCCGACAATTGTTCGTTCCACGGCAAACCTCAATCAACTCTTCGGATGTTCATTGCCCGTAAAAAGGTGCAGCGGGATAGCGCACATCGACAAACTTCGGCTGGACTTTGCGCGCATCCAGATCGGCGCTCAACGCTTTCCACAGAGACACGCGCTCGGCCATGTCCGGCCCCAGTCCCAAATACACCGCAAACCCGCGCGCATCATCAAATTCCAGCCCATGCGTCTCGCTATATCGATACCGCCGAATCTCTGGCAGCTCACGCGCCACCGCCAGCGCCGCCTGCACGATCTTCGTATCAGCCTGGTGTCCAGGGAACAGCGCCGGGCCTTGCATCGCCTCGACGGTGATCGGCGCATCCGCGGTGTTGGTCATCACGCGGGCTGCGAACGTCACGCTGTCTGCGTCGATCCACGTTACGGCGTTGCCGAACTGCCACGCGATCACCGGCTGGCGTTCTTGCACGGCAATCTTGCAAGCGCCCAGCAGCTGGCAGCTGGCGCGTGCGCTTTTGATTGACGGCAGCGCCTTTGGCAAACGCGCTGCGACTTCATTCGCGTTAAACCAAAATATCTGTAGGCCAGGGAGGCCGCTGGCCTGAGCGATCTCGTCGGCCGGCACGCGCTCATTGCCCGTTACCTTCACCGTGTTGATGTAGAACCGATCGTCCATACCGCTCCAGATCGCCAGTCCGATCAGAACGACCAGCAATATTACGCCGATCACGCGCGGCTGGAGCAGCACTCCAAAGTTTAGCCGCTCCGTCGCGCGCACCACGCCCGTCAGCGACGTCGTTTCGTAGGCGCGATAATTCCGGCGCGGTCGGGCCTGTTGACGCGGCGTCATGGTGCGCCTCGTTCGTAGCGGGTGCTCGATCGATGCTTGTCGGCGTGGCGCTCAAGCGCCAGGTCGATCAGTCGATCGATCAATTCGCTATAGGAAATCCCGCTGGCTTCCCACAACTTCGGATACATGCTGATGCGCGTGAAGCCCGGAATGGTGTTGAGTTCATTGAGATACAACTCGTTCGTCGTCCGTGACAGCAGAAAGTCGACACGCGCCATGCCGGCTCCATCCAGCGCAACAAAGGCTTTGATCGAAAGTTCGCGCACGCGTTGAGCCACTGCCGGATCAAGGACGGCCGGGATGATCAACTCGGATGAGTCGTCGATGTACTTCGCCACGTAATCGTAAAACTCATGACCGGGCACCACCTCGCCCGGCACCGAGGCGATCGGATCATCATTACCCAGCACACTGCACTCGATCTCGCGAGCGTCAGGCACGGCATATTCGGCCAGAATCTTGCGATCATATTGGGCCGCATCATTCATTGCAGCGGCGAGTTCGCCGACTGCATGTACTTTGTGTACACCCACGCTTGAACCCATGTTGACCGGTTTTACAAAACAGGGATAACCGATCTCGGCCGCAATGCGTTGCTGAACGGCCTCCGGTGTGCTTTCCCATTCGTGCCGCTTAATCACGCTGTATTTCGGCGTCGGCAAATTGTGGCTGCGGAATAAGTCTTTCATCGCCGCTTTGTCCATGCCGACCGCGCTCGACAGCACACCCGCGCCCACGTAGGGAATGTCGGCCAACTCCAGCAAGCCTTGCACGGTGCCATCTTCACCGAACGGTCCATGCAGCACCGGGAAGATCACATCGACCTCGGGCAGCCCCGCCGCCTGCGTACCGGGAATAATCTCACGCCCGGTCGATTGATCGTCGACAATCTGATAACCCGATTCCAACAGCTGCGGCATCGAGGTCTGCCCGCCGGTCAGCGCCTTGAGTGGGTCGCCGCGCGTGAGCCAACGGCCTTCTTTGCTGATACCCAGCGGCACAACTTCGTATTTGTTTTTATCGAGCGCCCGCATCACATTTTGCGCGGAGTTGATCGACACTTCATGCTCAGCCGATTTGCCGCCAAAGATGATGCCAACTTTTAGTCTTTTAGTCATGCAGTTGCGTAGTCCGATAGTTGGTCAATCAGTCAACTGGTCAACTGGTCAACTGGTCAACTGGTCGACCCATGCACCGCGCTGCGGAGCAGGGCAGGTGTTGGTCAATTGGTCAACTGGTTAATTAGTCATCTGGTCACTGATTACCAGTTACCTAAATTACCAGTCACCAATCCCCAGTTGCCCAGTTACCATTCCCCCACCAACTCAATTTCAAGTTCCAATTCAATGCCAGACTTTTCAAGCACCTGCGCTTTAGCCAGATCGATCAGGCCCTTCACATCGGCTGCGCTGGCGCGGCCGTGATTCACAAAGAAATTCGCGTGAACGGTCGAAATCTCTGCGTCGCCGATGCGCGTGCCCTTCAAGCCACACTCATCGATCAATCGACCCGCCGCATGGCCCGGCGGATTCTTGAACATCGATCCCATACTCGCGCCTGGCGGCTGCGTCCGCCGTCGATACTCATTGAACTCCGTTGCCTTCTGCTCCAGTTGTGATCGATCAATTGATGTTAATTGAAACGTTGCCGCCAAGACAACGTATTGCGTATTGCGTGGTGCGCCCTGCTCGTGACTTCTGACTCCTGACTCCTGACTTCTGACTTCTGACTTCTGACTTCTCTTAATCCGGCTGCTGCGATACTCAAACTGCAAATCCGTCTTCGACCACTCGACCACAGTTCCCTGCTCATCGAGGATCGTAGCTGAGACGAGATCAGCGGCAATGTCACGTCCATGCGCGCCCGCGTTGCCCACCACGGCTCCGCCGACCGTGCCCGGCACACCCACGGCCCACTCCAGTCCGCCCAGTCCGTGTGCGATGCATTCCCGCGCCAACGTCGGCAGCACGGCGCCCGACTCACACCACACGCGGCCGCCTTCACGAAACTCGATGCGTTTTGCTTTGTTAATGATCGTCAGGCCGCGTACACCCGCGTCACTGACCAGAACATTTGCGCCGCCGCCGAGGATAAGGATCGGCATTTCAATCTGACGCGCCACTGTGACAATCGTTTTGAGTTCGTCAGCGCTCACGGCTTCAATCAAGACATCAGCCGGTCCACCGATACGAGCAGTCGTATAACGACTGAGTAATTCACCCGCCTTGATTCGGGCTTCCGCGCCTGGCGGCCCACCGCCGCTGTGCGGCGGGTATGGGCAATTCTGGATTCTGGCTTGAAACTCAGCACGCCGCGATCCCCAATCCATCATCATCCGCTTATCCGTTGCCAATCCGTTGCTTACTTCGCGTCGACGAACCTGATGATCTTGACGATCATATCCGGCGAGCGCGGCGCGGGCGGCGCTTCGACCCAGGCAGCGAGCAGATCACCCCAGGCCACATTCTTTCCGGTCTGCCATTCCGCCAGCAGATTATCGAATTTGCCCGCAGTGGTCTTCCTGGCTTCATTGGACTTGGCATTCTTGGTCATGTGCACTCACTCCATCGATCATGGTTCATTGCTTCAGTAGTTCCGTACTAATCTTATTCGCATCGCCTGCGCTGAACGTGATCACCACATCGCCCGGCTGCGTATGCTGGCGCAAATACCTCGTCGCATCGCTCAACGTATCGATCGCGTGGGCGTCGGGGTGTTTCATGGCTGCGACGATGTCGGCATTGCTGATGCCCAACGTATCTTTCTCACGCGCCGCGTAGATCGCCGTGACGATCACGTGATCCGCATCGACAAATGCCGCCGCAAATCGATCGAGCAGCGTTTTCGTGCGGCTGTAAGTATGCGGCTGAAATACGGCCCAGATCTTTCGATCGGGATAGCGCAGCCGCGCGCCCGCCAGCGTCGCCCGAATCTCAGTCGGATGATGTCCGTAATCGTCGACGATCGTCACAGCGTTCACTTCGCCACGCACCTCAAAACGCCGGCCCACGCCGCGAAAATCGGCCAGCGCATCCTGCGCCTTGCTGAAACTCACCCCCAGCGAATCGGCCACGGCCAGCGCGGCCAGCGCGTTTAACACATTGTGCCGGCCCGGCACGCGCAATCGAATCAACCCCAGCGATTCGCCGCGTCGATGGACCAGAAAATCGCTGCCGCCGGCGTTGTTGGGCCGCACGTCGGTCGCGTACCAGTCCAGGGATGGATCGAAGCCATACAACGTCTTATGCGCCGCCTCGCGCGCCAACAGCGAGGCCGCCGTGTCGTCGCCACAGACCACCAGCAAGCCATCGGCCGGCAAGCGGGCGATGAAGCCGCGAAAGGCCTCGAGCATATCCGCAAACGTCGGATAGCAATCGGGATGATCGTGCTCGACGTTGGTAATCACTTCGATCGCCGGTGTGAGACCGAGAAACATCCGATCATACTCGTCGGCTTCGATCACGAATTCGCGATCGCGGCCCGCGTGCGCCGACTTGCCGATCGCGCCGATCGTGCCGCCGACGATGAAGCTGGGATCGCGCCCGTCGCCGAGCAGAATCTGCGTGATCATCGCCGTCGTGGTCGTCTTGCCGTGCGTGCCGGCCACTGCCACGCCGAGTGCGCCCTGCATCAACCAGCCGAGAAAGCGCGCCCGTTTGCTGATGGGAATCTGGCGCGCGCGGGCCGCCGATAGTTCCACATTGTCATCTTGAATTGCCGATGAAGCGACGACCATTTCCACCTCGCCCACATTCTCCGCGCGATGTCCCACAAAAACCTGCGCACCTTGATCGCGCAGCGATCGAATCACATCCGAATCCGCTTGATCGGATCCGCTGACCCGGTAGCCGCGTTCGATCAGCACCGTGGCAATCGCGCTCATGCCCGCACCGCCAATACCGACGATGTGAATTCGCGCGCCGGGCGGCAGTGCGATCGACGGTGAGCTCATCGCAGCACCTTCAAGATGATCAGCGCCATCAGAATCAGCGGCAGCCAGAGCGTGCCCAGGCCGGCCTGCGGGATCGTGCCGCCATTGCCCAGCAAATCAAAGGGCAGCAACTTGTTGTTGATGATGCTCTGCGCGAACGGCGTCAGAAAATCGGGATCGATGATATTCGGGCCGGGCGGGTAGTGATATCGATTCAAGATCCACCACAGCGAACCTGTAATCAGATAGCCATTCACAAATCCGACCAGCGCACTCAGCAGGGTCTTGATCGGAAACCCGGGCGGAGTGCCTTCGAAGCTGAGCGTTTCACCCTGATACGAGATAAAGACGACCAGCACAATGAGCACGCTGAAGATGAACCACAGCAGCAGTTCCGTCGAATGCGTGCCGGCCACCGGCGGGTTGAGTGGCGCGATGCCAATCGTGCCCAGCACGCCGCCGTTGATCAAATTTTCCAGGCGCGGAATAGCCAGATCGAGTCCGAACAACGCGACGATCAAGACCGTCAGCACGCCGAGTTCTTTGAGAAATCCGCGCACCAGGCCGACCAGCGTAAAGACGATGATCAGCATGCCCCACATTGCCTCAATTGGTCCCATCGGTCGTAACCTACTTCTTGGCCGCCGGCCGGGTGCGCTGGATGCCAAACACAATGATCACCAGCACCACCACCACCATCAGTGGCCCATTCAGGTCAATTTGCTTCACATCACTGCTGGCCGTGATTTCCACAGCCTGCGGAAAGATAATATGCCGGCTGATGACATACGTGATAATCAAATAGCCCAGGGCAGCGCCGCCCAGAAAACCAAACACCTGCTCGACGAACGGATCTTTGCCACCGGCTTTCTGCCTGGCAAATTTGAAGCCGGCGTAAACGATCAATGCAAAGAGCAGCGTGCCGACCAGGATCAACTTCGTATCGTTCGGATCCTCGATATTGATCAAGGGCTGGACGACGTCGCCTTTGCTCCCCAACACGGAAAATAAATTGGTCGGTGAAAACTTATTGGTTCTGAATAACTCAAACAATCCATAGAAAATGTTGATGACGACGCTCAGGATGCGCGCCAGGATATCGATGCTGGCCCGTCCGAACAAGACAATCAAACCCGCTATGATCACCGCATCCAGGCCATGTCGATAGCCCCACAGTGCAAAGAAAAAGGCCAGCAGTAGAATGACGGTCAGCTCCGGGATTTGTATCGGCGTACTGACGGCTGACACTTGGTCGGGAGTCGGCGGCGCATTCATGCCTGCGCTCCCGCTGCTGAACGGATCACGTCGGCCAAACGTGCCGCCGCGTCCGGCCTGGCCAGCGATCGGGCCGCAGTTCGCATCCTTTGCCAGGCCGCCTCATCGCCCAACAACCGATCGATCTCTGGCAGCAAGGTGTCCTTCAAGGTTGCGTCGTCCAATCGAACCGCCGCGCCGCGCGAAACAAGGTAATCGGCATTGACCCGTTGATAGCGCCACGCATACGGATACGCGATCAGGATCGACGGCAGACCAAACAGCGGATACTCGCCCAACACCGAGGCACCCGCACGCGACACCACCAAATCGGCGGCGGCCAGCGCCAGCCCCATCTCATGCACGTATTCAAACAAGTGATAGCGCGGCTTGAGATCAGCTGCCAGGCTTTCACACCGCGCGCGTGCTTCCCCGGCATCGGTTGAACCACTGATGTGAATGACCTGATACTTCGCCAGCAGCGCTTCCAAGATCGAACTCGCGGCCCGATTGATGCTGCGCGCGCCCTGGCTGCCGCCAAAGATCAACAGCGTCTTGCGATCGGGCTTGAGCTCGAAGCGGCGGATCGCTTCGGCCCGATCGGCTGTGGCCAGCTCCGATCGCGTCGGGTAACCCGCCACCACCACTTTCTTCGCCGGAAAATATTTCGCCGAATCTTCCGTAGTGACACCGATGCGTGCGGCGAACTTCGCCACGAATTTGACCGCCCGCCCCGGCTCGATGTCAGGCAGATAAACCACCATCGGCACACGCCGCAGCCAGCAGGCAACCGCCACCGGCGCGCTGACAAATCCGCCAGTCGTGAACATCACGTCCGGCTGATAGCGACCAATCAGTTGCAGCGATCGAAATGTGCCCGCGATCAATTTAGTCATGTTACGCATTACCGAGATCAACGCCACACCATGCAAGCCTCCGGCCGGAATCGCCACGAACGGTATTCCTGCACGGGTCACTAATGCTTCTTCAACGCCGCCCCGCCCGCCAATCCAAAGGATTTCAGATTTCAGATTTTGGATTTCAGATCGCTTGTTGCCTGATTCCTGATCCCTGATTCCTAATCCCTGATCCCCTATTCTCTCAACGACTGCCAGAGCCGGGTAAACGTGACCGCCGGTCCCGCCGGCCGCGATCCATAAACGCATCGTTCGCTTTTCCTTTGCGAGTTCCGCGTGAGACGCTGATCAACACGCCAATCGACGCCATCAACGAAATCAACGACGAGCCGCCGTAGCTCATGAACGGCAGCGTAATGCCGGTCAGTGGCAGCGTGCCCGTCATCACGCAAATATTGATCAGAGCCTGCACGATAATCGAGGTCGTTGCGCCGAAGGCCAGCAGCTGCCCGTAAGTATCGGGCGCATTTACGGCGATGCGATAGCCGCGATAGGCCACGAAGGCATATAAGCTCAACAGTCCGATCACGCCCACCAATCCCAATTCGGCCGCGACCAGCGCAAAGATCGAATCGGTATGAGCTAACGGCAAGTAACCAATTTTCAAGATGCCGTTGCCCAGGCCCACGCCGGTTAGCCCGCCCGATTTCAACGCCAACATCACCTGCTTCATCTGATCGCTGGTGCGCGCGGGATCAATGAATTGTCCTATCCGATCGCTGGTGTGACTGGTCATCAGCATCAGTATCAGAATTGTCGTCGCGGCTACGACCATGCCGATGAACGCCTGCTTGAGATCCGCACCGGCAATGAAAAACATTGCGCCGGCAGTGAGCACGATCAAAACGCCGGTGCCGTAGTCCGGCTGGCGGAAGATCAAACCGGCAACCACACCCACGATTGCGCTGAATGGGATCAGGCCATAGCTGGCCAACTGCAGCTTGTCGCCCTTCGACGCCAGCCAATCGGCGATGTATAACACCATCATCAGCTTGGCAATCTCGCTCGGCTGGATCGATCCATTGAACAACGTGCGCTGCGCGCCAAGACGTTCCGAGCCGGCAACCAGCACCAGGAACAGCAAGCCCAATGTGCCGAACATCAACAGCACTGACCAGCGCCGCCAAATAGCGTAATCACTTCGCGCTATCAGGAAAGCCACTAATGTTCCACCTGCCAGGAAGAGAACCTGGCGAATCAGATAATACGCCGCGTCGCCACCCTGATTCTGGTAAGCCAGATCGTAACTGCCGCTGTAAACCATCAGCAGTCCCAACACCGCCAGCGCGCCGATGGCGGCGATCAATGGATAATCGCCGCGCGGCAAAACACCGATCCCCAATTTCTGGTTTTTAGCTTTTGGCTTTTGATTTCGCGCTTGCAGATAAGTGGCCACTGCAACCCCAATCCTTGATCAACCGATTTCTAATTGTCCGATCAACGCTTCCTTGATCCATTGTGCGCTCCGCTGGAATGCCAGTCCGATTTCTTGAACCGGCACTCCAGCAATGAGCCCACACCCATAACTGAATACCAATTACTAATTACTAATTACTGATCTACCAGTTGCCTAATCAACCAACTTGACCAACTCCTGAAACTTGTCACCGCGTTCCGCAAAATCCTTAAACGCATCGAACGACGTGCCACCCGGCGACAACAACACCACCTCGCCGAAATGCGCCACCTGGACAGATTTCGCCACGGCCTCGTCGAGTGTGCGGACGTGATGAATGTGCTCCAGCACATTGGATTCCGCAGTGACACCTTGTTCTTCAACTGCACCCTGCACCAGATCGGCCATCTCCCCAAACACGATCAGTTCGCGCACCCGCTCCACGATCAAGCGCGCTGCAGCGGCCCAGGGCAGGTGCTTGTCTCGCCCGCCTGCCAGCAACACCAGCGGCTCATCGAACGATTGAACACCGGCCATCAATCGCTCCGGCGCGGTGGCAATACTGTCGTCGTAAAAGCGCACACCGTTTCGCTCGCGCACCAACTGCAAACGATGCGGCACGCCGGCGAAGTTGCGGATAACTTCGGCCATCACTGCCGGATCAATTTCATGCGTGGCCGCCAGCGCACACGCCGCCAGCACATTCAATACATTGTGCACGCCGCGCAATTGAATTTCCTCCAGGCGGCAGACTTCGCTTTCTTGATTCTGCACCACCAGGACACGGTCGCCTTTCACAAACGCCCCGCGCCCGACGATCTTCTCGCGGCTGAAAAATCGCACGTAGCCGCGCGCCATGCCCGACATCGCCCGCGTGATCGGATCGTCGTAACCCAACACTGCCGTGTCATTCAACGATTGATAATCGAGAATATGCTGCTTGGCGGCAAGGTACGCCTCCATCGACGGATGCCGGTCGAGATGGTTCGGCGTAATATTCAACACGGCGGCTGCTTGCGGACTATTCGTCATGAGTTCCAATTGGAAACTTGAGAGTTCCATCACGACCAGATCGCTTGACTGGATCGAAGCTAAGTCGCCAATCAATGGATTACCGATGTTGCCGCCCACCCACGTCGTATGACCGGCGGCGCGCACGATCTCGCCGAGTAACGTCGTGGTCGTCGTCTTGCCCGCCGACCCGGTGATGCCCATTATGGCGGCCGGGCAGCGCTCGACAAACAACTGCGCATCATTCGTCAACGGAACACCCTGGCGCTGCGCTTCAATCACGATCGGCAGATCAATCGGCACGCCGCCGCTCAGGCACAACACATCGCAATCATCGAGCAGCGACAACGGATGTCCACCCAGCACGTACGTCACTTCAATATCTCTCAGCGACTCCAGCGCATCTTTCAATTGATCCGCCGGCTGCATGTCGCTGATCGTCACCTGCGTGCCCTGTTCCACCAACCAGCGGGCCAACGCCAGACCCTGCCGCGCCAGGCCCAACACGACGAATTTCTGACCGCTGACACTTGCACCGCGCTGCGGATGCAGTGCAGGTGCTGCTGATTGCTGATCGCTCATAATAACGATAACGCCATGCCCACCATCGCCGCCCAAATACCGATCAACCAGAAGCGCTGAACGATCTGCGTCTCGCTCCAGCCCAGTAGTTCGAAGTGATTGTGTAGCGGCGCCATCTTGAACATCCGCCGTCCTTCACCGAACCGGCGCTTCGTATATTTGAAATACCCTACTTGCAGCATCACGGTCGCCGTCTCAGCCACCGGCACCAGCGCGATGATGGGCAGCAGCAACCATTGGCCCGTCATCAAAGCCACCACCGCCAGCGTTGCGCCGATCGCCAGCGCACCGGTATCGCCCATGAAGAGTTGCGCCGGATGTGCGTTGAACCACAGAAACGCCAGAATGGCGCCGACGACGATCAAACAAAACGGCACGAGATTCGACACCTTGTACGGCGGCTGGCCTTGAAATGATTGTAAATAGGCGATCACCCCATAGGCTAAAAAGGCCGTCGCCGTAATGATGCCGGCCAGTCCATCGAGGCCGTCAGTCAAATTTACGGCGTTGCTGAATCCGACGATCCAAAACACTGCGAACGGAACCCACAACAACCCGATGTCGATCTTCTGCGCGATGCCCGGAATGGCGATGCTGGTTAGTTCCGATGGTCCAAAGTGCAGCACCAGCGCAATGACTAACGCCAGCCCCGCTTGAATGGCAAACTTGTAGCGGCCCTTCAGGCCTTCGCCTTTGACTCGCTTGCCGCGCACATTTTCCAGATCGTCGAGTGCACCCAGCAGCCCAAAGGCCACCATCGTGATCATGGGCACCAGCACCTGCTGCCCGATATTAGCCACGGGTTGACCCTGCAGCTTCTCTGTAATCAAACTTACGATCGTGACCACACCCGTGATCACCATGACGGGCACGATGATCATGAGACCGCCCATCGTCGGCGTGCCCGCCTTGACCATGTGCGTTTGCGGGCCTTCGATCCGAATCTGCTTGCCAATCCGGTGAGCGCGCAACAAACGAATCAAGGGCGGGCCCCATACGACCGCCAGCAAAAACGACAACCCGCCCAGAAACAATGCAGCAGCCAAGTCGGTTCCTTATCCGCGCCCTAGCGCAGTGACAATGTCTTCCATATGCAAGCCGCGCGAACCTTTGACGAGAATGACATCTTTGGGTTGAATGATCTGATCGAGATAAGCCAGCGCTTCGTCATTGGTCTCGCAGGTCTTCACGCGATCATGCGGCAGCCCGTTCTGCAGGGCTTCTTCGGCAATCACGCGGCCCAGCGAACCCACGGTGATCAACACGTCGGCCACATCCATCGCGCGCAACCCGACCATACGATGGCCCTCGTCTTCGTATTCGCCCAGCTCCAGCATGTCGCCCAGCACGGCGATCTTTCGTCCGGCCAATTCACTCAGCAGATTCAACGCCGCAATCGTCGAAGCCGGGCTGGCATTATACGTGTCGTCCAAAATCATCGAATCTCTCGGGCCAGGAACCGCCACTAAGCGCAGCTGGGCGCGCTGATCTTGCAGGCCGTCCAAAATGCGATCCCACGACATCCCTTCGGCCAGACCGACCGCCGCCGCCCGCAGCGAAGTGTGCACGCTGTGCCGACCCAGCAGCGGCACCTGCACGTGCAGCGCCTCGCGTCGATAGTGCAGCGTGAAATGAATGCCTTCCAAGCCTTCACCCACGATCTCATCCGCCCACAGGTCCGCGGCCGGATCGAGTCCATACATCAGCACACGCGCGCGCGTTTTGGCGGCCATACTGCGCACCCGCGAATCGTCGTAATTCAAAATCGCTACGCCATTCGGCGGCAGGGCCTGCACCAATTCTGACTTCGCATCGGCAATCGCGTCGATCGATTTCATGCGCTCCAGATGCACCGGCCCGACCAACGTCACGACGCCGATGATCGGTCGCGCCAGTTCAGCCAGCCGCGTGATCTCACCCGCGCCATACGTGCCCATTTCCAACACGGCCCGTTCGTGACGCGGTTCCAGTTGCAGCAGCGTCAGCGGCAAACCGATTTCGTTATTGAGGTTGCCTTCGCTTTTCAAAACGGTGAAGTCGCGCTGCAGCACTGCCGCGATCAATTCTTTCGTGCTAGACTTGCCCACGCTGCCGGTGATGCCAATCACGCCCAGGTGATCGAACCGGGCGCGCCACCATTTGGCGAGTTCCTGCAAGGCCGTCAAGGTTTTGTCGACACGCAACAACACCGGCAGTTCCGCCGGCCCGATCGATTGAGCGGACCGCTCGGACCGCAGATCGATCGTCGCCGCGTCGATCGCGGGTAGATCCTGCTCGATTACCGCTGCGATTGCGCCGCGTCGAAACGCATCGGCTACGTAATGGTGTCCATCCGCATTTTCGCCGACGAAAGCGACGAACAGATCGCCCGGGCCGGCTTCGCGCGAATCGATCACCACGTGGCGGATGGTTTGCACCACACCCACCGGTCGCGTGCCGCTTAAGCCCTCAATCACATCTGCAAAAGTTAACATTAGGAATCAGTCAATCAGAGTTCAGGGATCAGGGATCGGTCAATCAGGCAACTGGTCATTCCCTCACGGCACACTCGCCACCGTTGGCGCGTCCGGCTGAATGCCAAACAA
>JADGQE010000004.1 GCA_017882055.1 Thermoflexales bacterium | reverse complement strand
CCATCTTCGCGCAAAATCACCATATCTTCGATCCGCACACCGCCCCACCCTGGCAGATAAATGCCTGGCTCGATCGTGACGACCGCGCCGACCGGCAAAATTTCTTCTTCGGCCAGATAAGACACACGCGGACTTTCATGCACGGCCAAACCGATACCATGTCCCACGCCGTGACCGAATTGTTCCCCGTAGCCCGCCGCAATAATAATGTCGCGCGCCAGCACATCGGCGGCTTTGCCCGTCATACCGGCCTTGATTTGGCAAATCGCCGTCTCTTCGGCACGCAGCACGATGTCATAAATCTCGCGATACTTCACGTCCGACTGGCCCAGGACAATCGTGCGTGTCATGTCCGATCGATAGCCGCCGACAACCGCGCCCCAATCGATGACGATAGGCTCACCTTCGCACAACACTCGATTGCCCGGCTCGTGATGGCCCATCGCGCCATTCGGACCGGAGGCAATAATGGTCTCGAACGACAGGCCTTCGCTGCCATGCGTCCGCAGATACACTTCCAATTCCCACGCGACCGCCAGCTCAGTCAGACCGGGCTTGATGATCTTGAGCAAATGGGCTAAGCCATCTTCAGCCAAAGCGATTGCCTGATGAATCGCTGCGATTTCATCGGCCTCTTTCACCGCGCGCACTTTTTCGATTAACTCGCTCGTCTTGATCCATTCCACGGCCGGCAACGCCGCCTGCATATCGTCCATCAGGGCGACAGTCACCGCTGCGCTTTCGAAGCCAACCCGCGTGAGATTGCCCGCCAGCTCAATTAAGCCGCGCAGCATCTCTCGCGCGCGACCCTTGCCGCGGTGAATCTCAACGGTGGGGGCCTGCTTCTCCGCTTGCTCCCAATAGCGAGAATCGGTCGAGAGAATGGTGCGCTGCGGTGTGATCAACAGCATACCCGCGTCGCCCGTGAAGCCCGATAGATAACGGCGATTCTCCGCTTGCGTGACTAACATCGCGGGTAGATTCTTCTCTTCCATCAACCGGCGCACTTCGCTAAGGCGATGTTGGATGTCGGTCATGATTTCCTCTCGAGGTACACGAATTGCACGAATAACACAAAATCTCACGAACCCTTCATGAAGATTCGTGAGATTCGTATACCGCCTCAACCTATCACAAGTTGCGCCTCTGGTAGATCGCTCATGGAATACTCATTCTCGCACTGAATGCACTTCGCGCCGTCTTTGCCCTTCATCGCCAGCAGGCCGCCGCAGTTGGGACAGGGCTGTGGCATCGGTCGATTCCAACTGGTGAAGTCGCACGAGCCGGGATCGCTGTTCTTGTAGTTGGCGCAGCCATAGAAGATGCGGCCGCGCCTGGTCTTCTTCTCGACGATGTCGCCGCCGTCACGCGGGCATTTCACACCGATCTTAACCAGGAACGGCGCAGTGTAGCGGCAATTTGGAAAGTCACTGCAACCGATGAATTTGCCATATCGCCCGTAGCGAATGAGCAGCGGTTTGCCGCAGGTCGGACACGGCTCACCCAGCTCCTCGATCATATCGACTTTTTCGATGCTCGCGTCGGCATGCTCGACGTCTTTCTGGAACGGCTCGTAGAATTCGCGAATCACCGGCACCCATTCTTTGTTGCCCGCGGCGATCTCGTCGAGTTCTTCTTCCATGCGCGCCGTGAAGCCGACGTCGACCACATCGGCGAAATATTCGACCAGGAGATCATTCACGGCAAACCCGATCTCGGTCGGACACAACCGCTTATCGAGCTTCTCGACGTAGCCGCGCTTATCGATCACGCTCAGAATCGAGGCGTAGGTGCTGGGTCGCCCAATACCGAATTCTTCCAGCGCTTTCACCAACGAGGCTTCGGTGAAACGCGGCGGCGGCTCAGTGAAATGCTGTTCGGGCAGCAGCTTGATCAAGTCCAGCACTTCTTGCGCGCTCAGTTCCGGCAAACGAATGTCTTCATCCTCTTCCGGCTTCGCATCTTCTTCACGCGCTTCTTCGTACACGGCGAGATAACCGGCGAACTTCAGCGTCGAGCCGGAGATGCGGAACAAATACGGATACACCGCTTCACCATTCAACGGGATCAACTTCGCCACCGTGGCTGCCTCACCGGCCGCAATATCGACCGACACCGTATCGAACACGGCCGGATTCATTTGCGAGGCGATGAAGCGTTTCCAGATCAGATCGTATAACTTGAACTGCGCCGGATCGAGATACTGCTTGATCGATTCGGGTGTGCGCATGACGGATGTTGGCCGGATCGCTTCGTGCGCTTCCTGCGCATTCTTCGAGCGTGTCTTGTAGAGCGGCGGCTCGTCCGGCAAAAATTCCTCGCCGAAGCGTTCGCGGATGTACACGCGCGCTTCAGCTTGCGCGACCGCCGCGACATTGGTCGAGTCGGTTCGCATGTACGTAATCAAGCCAACCGCGCCTTGTCCATCCAACTCGACGCCTTCATACAAACTCTGTGCCAGTCCCATCGTGCGCCGGGCCGCAAAGCCCAGTTTGCGACTGGCTTCTTGTTGCAGCGTGCTCGTCGTAAACGGCGCGCTGGGGCGGCGGCGGCGTTCGCCTTTCTTGACATTGGCGACTTGATAGGCGGCCTTCTCAAGTTCGGCCACGATCGCCAGCGAATCAGCCTCGTTCTTAAGATCGACGTCTTGCCCTTTGATCTTGATCAATCTGGCGATGAATGACTGGCGCTTGCCATTCGATTGAATCCGCTTGGCCAGCTCGGCCGCGATCGACCAATACTCGACCGGCACGAAGGCCAGAATCGCGCGCTCGCGCTCGACGATCAGCCGCAGCGCCACGCTCTGTACGCGGCCCGCGCTCAATCGACCGCGAATCTTGCGCCACAACAGCGGGCTGAGCTCGTAGCCGACCAGGCGATCGAGAATGCGCCGCGCCTGCTGCGCGTCGACCAATTGCATGTCGATGTCGCGTGGATGCGCGAAGGCCTCGCCGATCGCAGCCTCTGTGATCTCATGAAAAACCACGCGCTGGGCACGTACTGGATCGATCTTGGCCGCTTCCAGCAGATGCCACGCAATCGCTTCACCTTCGCGATCGGGGTCGGTCGCCAGATAGATCGAGTCGGCCCGATCCGCCAGACTGGTCAGTTCTTTGACCACTTCCTTCTTTTCATTCGGCACGCGATACTTCGGCGCGAAATCGTGCTCGACATCGACCGACAAAGTCGAGCGCAGCAGATCACGCACGTGACCCACTGAAGCTCGAACTGTGTAGCCCTTACCCAGGAAACGACCCACTGTCCTGGCCTTGGTCGGCGATTCGACGATGACGAGTTTGCCCACCTTCGGCCCGTTCTTGGCCGCAGTCTTTTTGGTTGCGCGCGGTTTCCGTGCAGCCAGTGTGCCGGGATCGGGCCTGGGCACATTGGCATGTTCGGGCGTTGCGCCCATACGGTACAGCGTCGTGCCGCAGACCGGACATTTGCCGCGAGTGCCTGGCGTGCCAGACGCGGTATATTCCGCTTTCGGTTCCTGCATCTCGCGTTTGGTTTTACATTTTACGCAGTACGCTTCCATATCAATCACACTCACAATTCACCGCCGAGTTCGCGGCGCCTGGCGGCCCAGGCCATGCCCAACGCCATGCGTTGGTGGCCCGCCAGGCGCTGACGCTCCAGTGGAGCGTCAGACATGGGCAGAAATCTCATAGAATCCCCTGCGCACTCTGCGGTGAGAAACAATCTTACAAGTATTCCACTCGTCCATCCCGCTTCAACTGATCGACTAACTTCTTTACATCCTGTGCGCGATCATCGGGACAGACAGACACTTCATCTCGAAAGAAACCTGGTTTCTGAATTACTCGACCACGTAGTCTGCGCGCGGCTCACGCGCCACAACGTATTGCATACCGGCCACCTGCCGGATCATGCCTTTCAATTCCATCATCGCCAGCGTGCTGCTGACCTGCGCCACCGG
This sequence comes from Thermoflexales bacterium, assembly GCA_017882055.1. Classification (GTDB taxonomy): domain Bacteria; phylum Chloroflexota; class Anaerolineae; order Fen-1058; family Fen-1058; genus JADGQE01. The sequence continues at coordinate 26,934 of JADGQE010000004.1, read as the reverse complement.
CAGCCCGCACTCTCGCACAATCTGATCGACGTGAACCGGATCAGCCGACAGCATCGCCAACAACTTCGCTTCAGTCGCGTCTGCGGGAATGATCGCGCGCGCTTCCGAATGCGCCGCGACCATTTTCAAATTCAAGGCTTCCATCACATCTTCCGCCGAGGTCACTAACGTCGCGCCTTCTTTCAGCAATCGGTTCGTGCCCAGGCTCGTGCGCGAGAAGATGTTACCCGGTATCGCAAAGACTTCGCGGCCTTGCTCCAAAGCGCGATCGGCAGTGATGAGTGCGCCACTCGTTTCATCGGCCTCGATCACGATCGTGCCCAGCGATAAACCGCTGATGATGCGATTGCGCGCCGGGAAGTTGCCGCCTTCGGGCGGCGAACCGACTGGCGTTTCTGACAACACGGCACCCTGTTCGATCATGCGCGCAACCAACTTCGTGTGCTCGAACGGATAAACTTGATCGATGCCGCACGCCAGCACACCCAACGTGCGGCCGCCGGCTTTCAACGCGGCTTCGTGCGCCACCGCGTCAATCCCACGCGCCAGCCCGCTGACGATCGTAATGCCGTTGCGCGCCAGTTCACTCGCCAGGGTTTCGGCCGCTTGCCGGCCATACGCCGTGGCTCGGCGTGTGCCAACGATCGCTATGGTCCATTCGCGGTCGGCGGGAGTGAATGTGCCTTTGACATACAACACCGGCGGCGAATCGGGCAAGCTGCGCAACAACGGCGGATAATCAGCGTCATCCCACAGGATGATCCGCGCACCGGCTTTGTCAATCCGCTCCATTTCTTGATCGAGATTGATCGATCCACGCGTGGACAACAGGCTTTCGATCGCGCGCCGATCGAGGCCGGCGGCTTTCAGATCGATTCGCTGAGCCGACCAGGCCGATTCGAGATCACCGAAGTGATCCATCAACGCGCGGACTTTGGCCGGGCCAATACCACTGACTCGATTAAACCCAATCCAGTAGCGAATATCGCGCATCATTTCACCCTGTATAGGGGGGCGACTATACCCGACTGACTACAAATCGTCAAGCAGACTACTCAGAAACCAGGTTTCTTAAAGAAACCTGGTTTCTATTCGATCAGCCCCGGCAATAACTCAACGATCATCACGCCGGCTTCCGGATCGATCGAACGGATCACTTCCGGTCGAGCCGGCAACAGCACCTCGCCCCGATCGCCCTTCACCACGTAGACATCATTTGCGCCGGTCGCCAGAATCTCGGTGACCACCCCGAGTGCTGCACCCTCAATCGTTTTGACTTGAAGGCCGAGCACCTGGTAAGCGTAGTATTCGTCCGTTTCGAGCGCGCGTTCTTCACGCGGGATTACAATTAACAGGCCGCGCAATTCATCGGCGGCGCTGCGCGTATCCACGCCCGACAATTTCAGCAGCCAGTTGCCCTGATGGGGACGAAATTTTTCGACCACGTACTCGCGCTGCTGCGGCCCAATAAATATACGCTCAAAGTGCGCGAGATCATCGGGGCGATCAGTGAAAGGCTGAATCTTCACATCGCCGCGAATGCCCCAGCCGCGCAGCACGCGGGCTAAGGTCAAAAAGCGAGGCTCAGGCAGCCGTTGCTGACTGCCTGAGCCATGAGTCAAAGTCATGTTTCTGTTCCAGGGAGTTGATTCGTCAACTGGTCAATTGGGCAATCAGGCAATTGGGCAACCGGTGACCAATCGCCAAGTAACCAATTGACCAACCACCAGTTGACCAGTTAACCAATCACTGTCCTACACAATATCCAATGTGACGCGGCCGCCTTCACGTGCGACCATCACTCGCAGCAGCATCCGAATGGCATTCGCCACGCGGCCACCCTTACCAATGACGCGACCCATGTCGTCGGGTGCCACGTGCAGCTCCAGCGTCACCGACTTGCCATTTCGGATCTCGGTCACCACCACTTGATCGACGTGATCGACGAGACCTTTGACGACGTATTCAACCAATTCTTTCATAGGGCACATCTTTCTGAATCAAACCGCGCCAGCATGGGCGCGGCCAGCCAATTCCAAGATCAAACCGGAAGCATTTAGGCTGCGGGCGAAGTCTCCGCAGCAGCGGCCGGGGCCTTCTTCTTGGTGCTCGGCACAAATTTGTCAGACTGAGTGCGGCGCGAAGTATTGGCGCTGGCTGTCTCAGCTGCGATCTTCGCTTCAGCCAGCAGCGCCTCAAGCGCTTCGCCCTTTTGCAAGCGGCTAAAGCGGCCCAGCGTGCCGACTTTGTCCAGCAGCTGATGCACCGAATCGGTGGGCTGGGCGCCATTGCCCAACCAGTGCAGAATGCGGGCCTCGTCCACTTCGATCGTGGCCGGATTGGTGCGCGGATTGTAGCGGCCCACAATTTCGAGGAAGCGGCCATCGCGCGGCCACTCATTCTCGGCAATGACTAAACGATAGAGCGGTTGTTTCTTAGCGCCGACACGGCGCAATCGGATTCGTAACACGATAATGCACTCCTTGCTTTTCAGATATTAGAAGTTGGACGTTAGAAGTTGGTCGTTGGCGGTTGGAGGCAGAGGGTGTCGCCACGGCAGCGAATCGCTCCAACTTCCAAGTTCCAGCCTCTAATTCTCAGATTAATGGCCGCGAAACATATTGGCCAGGCCACGGCCCTTGCCGGATGAAAACTGCTTCATCATCTTCTGCATTTCGCGGAACTCGCGCAGCAGTTGATTCACGTCTTGCACGGTCGTGCCACTGCCCCGTGCGATGCGGCGTTTGCGGCCGCCGTTCAAAATATCGGGCCGATGTCTTTCGTCCGGCGTCATCGAATTGATAATGGCCTCGATGCGCTTCATTTGGGCTTCGGCCTGCTGCGGATCGACTTGCTGCTTCATGCCGCCCAGGCCCGGAATCATATCGAGCAAACCGCTGATCGGGCCGAGTTTCTTGACCTGCTGCAACTGCTGCAGGAAATCCTCCATGTCAAAGCGCGCCTCCATCATCTTCTGCGCAGCTTTGGCAGCCTCGTCCTGATCGAAGTTCTCTTGCGCCTTTTCGATCAGCGTGAGCATATCGCCCATGCCCAGAATGCGGCTCGCCAATCGATCGGGATGGAAGACTTCCAACGCATCGGTCTTCTCGCCGATGCCCATAAACTTGATCGGCACGCCGGTGACGCTGCGAATACTGATGGCCGCGCCGCCGCGTGCATCCCCATCGACCTTGGTCAAGATCAAACCCGTCAAGCCTACGCGCCGATGAAACTCTTCGGCCGTGCGAACGGCATCCTGGCCCGTCATCGCATCCGACACCAGCAGCACCTCGTTGGGTTTGGTGATCTGCTTGATGGCTTCGAGTTCGGCCATCATCTGATCGTCAATCGCCAACCGGCCGGCCGTGTCCAACACTACCACCGAATACGCTTGCTCACGCGCTTTCTTCAACCCGTTCGAGCAAATCTCCGGCGGCGCTTTGCCGACCCCTTCGCTGTGAACCGGGACGTTGAGCTGCTTGCCCAGCGTCTCGAGCTGCGCCACGGCCGCGGGCCGATAGGTATCCGCCGCCACTAACAACGGACGATTGCCTATGCTGCGCAACCGCACCGCCAGTTTGGCCGCCGTCGTGGTCTTGCCTGAACCTTGCAGGCCGACCAGCATGATGACATGCGGACTCGGCCCACTCAGATCGAGCGGCGCAGCCGTGCCTAAAGTCGTCAGCAACTCTTCATGCACGATCTTGATGACTTGCTGGGCGGGATTAAGCGCCTCGCTGACTTCCACACCGACCGCTCGCACCCGAACACGCGCCAGAAATTCTTTGACGACCTTGAAGTTGACATCGGCTTCAAGCAGAGCCAGACGGACTTCGCGCAGCCCCTCGTCGACATCGGCCTCGGATAGCTTACCGCGTTTCGATAATTTTTTAAAGACCTCTTGCAGTTTGCCGGTTAAATTATCAAACATGAAGGCTCCCGGTCAAGGCGACGGTGGATTGTAACCGACGAGTTCGGATTCGTCAAGCAAGGCGCGAAAAATTCACTTTCGCGCTGAACCAAGCCGCCCTGCTCCGATCAAGATAAACGACAACAAGAACAATGCTCCAGCCGGAATGACCGCGCGAATGGCGAACTGTTCGAGCACCGCCGCAGCAACACTATGAAACGCATCCACCACCGCCGCCGGTAGATTGCTGCCCGCGCCAAACGGGGCGACCAAACTGCCGCGCAATACAAAAAGCAAGATACAGATGCCGATGACAATCGTCGAGCCAAATAGCAGCCAGCCACCGGCCCAGCTGAGCCGCGCCTTCGGGTTCTCTCCGCCGATCAAGGCGCCCATCAGCCACACAAAGGCTGCGATCAAGGCCAGCGCCAGCACACCGAAATCGAGGAACTGCAGCACCCGGCGCACCTTCGCCAGAGTGTCCCAGGTGCTACGGTCCGCGATGGTTGTCCCGGCATCGATCGTGTTGGGGACATCGTTCGCCGCGCTCTTAAGGAAAGCGGTCACCTGATCCGACACCAGAGCACGATCGAGGTTTTCGGGCAGGCACTCCGGCAACCGATCAAACGAGAGCGCGGGCTGCTGATTCGCGCTGCAAGTCGGGATGGCGGCCGTGATGTCGCGTGCGATCACTTCGCCCGGCGGCCCTTGCAATCGATCTTTGATCGGCCGTAAATCGAGCGAGATGCCGGGCGGCAGCGACTGAGTGGAGTTAAGCCAATCCAGCACACTCCGAATCGCGCCGCCGACCTGTTGTTCCAGCCAACCCGACGGCAGCGCCGCATCGACGATCTTGCGTTGTAAGTCAGCTGGAACCTGGTTCAGCGCACCAAACTGACTGCCCAGATCAAAATACGAGAGCGGATCACTTTGAATCGCCTGAAACACACCCCGGTCACTCAAAATCGACGTATAGAACTTAGAATCCAACGCGAATGATTTCAGGCTAAAGACAAAAATCGTTATGAGCAATAGGAGCAAAAACACCAAACCGAACGGCAGCGCGAGAATTTTACGCATCACGTCCCCTCATTGAGAATGATTTAGCAACGCAGCAACTTGACCGCCAGTGATCTGATCGCCGCTGCGCGATTGTACCACTTGTCTATCCAAAGCGTGCTCGGGTTTCAAGTGGCTGACTGGCCTCGTTCATTGATCATTGCCTGGTGATTACACCTCTCAGTTTTCGCTCTCGATCCACGTCCTCGCGGATCGAGAGCGGCGCCTGGCGGGCCACCACTTGCCGGGAGCAAGTGGGCATGGCCGACGCCGACTTGAGCACTTGTGTATAATCACCAGATCATTGCCACTTGACTATTGCTCATTAGCTAGCCGCTTGCGCCACTCGCGAATGTGCGCCGCGTGCTCGGCGTAATGTTCGCTTGAATCGCCTTCGATATAGCCCACGAACGGCTTACCCTTCATCCATCTGTAGTGCTTCGGATCGAACAGGGCGTCGGCGTGCGACACTTCCAGACGCTTGAGCAATTGATGGTAACTCGCATCGAGATCATCCCACACCTGCTCGAAAGGCCGATCTTTCATTTCGATATACCACTGCTGATTGAAGCGATCGACCGCCGGGCCTGACTCCGTCGTGTCTGGGGTGAGGCCCTTCTCGGCCCTGAACATCGACGTGATCAGCCGCGCCTGCCAGGCCGTAATGTGGGCCAGCACATCCTTGATCGACCAGTCGCCGATGACACCGGGCAGATGCATTTGCTCTTCGGTCAGGCCATCCAGCGACGATTGCAGATCGTCCCATTCTTTTTGAATCACCGCCATCAATTCGGCTTTGGTTTCAGTCATGCTTTTTCAACTCCAATCGGTTTAAGCGCGCTCGCTGCCCGTCGCGGCGAACGCATGCCCAGCAGCGCGCCGATCAGAATCAATCCGCCGCCGGCAAAAAACGAGAGCTGCAACTGCTGATTCAAAAACAGCGCGCTCAGCAGCACGCCGACGACGGGCTGTGCAAAGAAAAACAGCGACGCACTGGCCACGTCGAGCAATTCAAAACTCTTATTCCACAGAAAGAACGCGATGGCCGTGGAGCCAACACCCACGTACAGAATGCCGAGCAGCACCGGCAGCGTGATCATGCCAATCGATTGCGTTTGCAGTTCAATCACCGACACTGGCGCGACGATCGGGATACCGATCGCCGTCACACCCAGCGTCACCGCCAGTGACGAATAGGTGCGCGTCAACCGCTTAGCCTGCACTGAATACAACGCCCAGGTCACCGCGGCCACGACCAACAACAAATTACCCAACAACGGATTGGTGGCTTGATCGGTCGTCGGCTGATCGCCGGCTAAAGTCACAACCAATACGCCGATCGTCGCCAGCGCCAGGCCTAGCCACTGTTGAGACGAAGCGGCTTCGCGCAGCAGCAGCCAGGCAAAGACGACGATGAACGCAGGAGTCGCGCTGGTAATCAACGCCCCGGCGGCGGCCGTGGAGAGTTTCGTGCCCGCAAACTGCGCCAACAGCGACACGCCAAAGCCGACGAACGATGTTAAAGCCAACGCGCCCCAATCGCGCCGCGCAAAGCCATGATCGCGAGTCAAGCGAAACATCACAAACAAAACCGGCACCGCCACCACGTAGCGAATCAGCACAAACGTTGCCGGTGGAACAACAGTGAGCACGACTTTGCTGACCACATACATGCCGCCCCAGATGGCTGCAGCACCGAAGGCGCTCAATGCGCCGAGGAGTGATCGGTTCACAGGGCTGATTGTATCACGAGTTCAGCGGCCTACCTGGCAATAAGCGAAGTCCGACTCGCGCCGCAACTTCACGGCAAAAGTCGGACTTCGAGAAGGTCACAACCTTGTGAAGGGTTTAGTATCCGGCCGACAATTCTCACCGACAACCCTCGCAGGTTTTTTCCCGGCGAAGGCTCCAATCAGGATCGCAGTCCATGAACGAACACGACCGCCGTTAGAACCAGCGCCATGAACACTGGAAATAACATGGCGTATGTATACCATTTGGTATCGTATTTCAGATGCATATAAAACAGGACGACCAATAGCGCTTTACTCGTTGCCAGCGCCAGCAGTATCGCCACCGTCGCCGTTCGATCGAGTCCTGCCCCGCTGATAAACACCTCGACCGCAGTCACGACTGCCAACACCACAAAGACTCCGACGTACGTCATCGGCTTAACGTGTGCTACTCTCATCGGCTCCCCCCTTGCCTGAGATCACAATAGATAGATCACAGTAAACAGGATAATCCAGACCACATCGACAAAGTGCCAGTATAATCCAAACAATTCGACGCCCACGTTGTTCTCTTTCGAGAAGCCGCCGCGTGCCGCGCGTAGCAACACGACCAAACACCATAACACGCCAATGATGACGTGCAACCCGTGAAAACCCGTCAACACAAAGAACGTGCTGGTGCCGACACTGGTGGCCAGGACGAACCCATCCGCGCCCAGCCGCGAGTATTCAATGGCCTGAATACTCACGAAAGCACTGCCCAGGATCACGGTAGCCAACAACCACACCGTCAACATCCGCTTGTTACCGGCCTGCGCCGCCGCCAGCGATAACACGACCGTGAGACTACTCGTCAAAAGCACAAACGTATTGACCGCCGTAAGCGGAATATTGAGCCTGGAATGAAAGTCAACGGCGCTGGGCTGACCGCGATAGGCCAGAAACATGCCGATCAGCGCCGTGAAGAACATCACTTCAGACGCGATGAACAACCACATACCAAACTTGCGATTGTTGACACCGGGTACTGAACCGGCCTCTTCAACTTCAGGCGCATGCTCGTGGGTCACAACAGCCTCACTCATAGATAATCTCCTCAACTCTTGTTTTGTAACGCCACTCAGCTAAACAACTGCACCAGCCATGGCCACATCGCCAACCCCGCCACGGCGAGCACCCCCAGGATCAATAGTGTGGCCACGATCTTCCAGAACGCTGCTTCGCGCGGCGAAAGTTCCTTTGATTCGCTCGCTGGTTTCGCCGTCGCTTTGCCAGGCATAAGCGTTGGGGTTATCAGCGTTTCGGCCGGCACATTCTTACTGGCCTTGTAAAAAAGGAACGCCAGAACGATGGCGCCCGTCACTGGCGCGCCAACGGCCGTCGCGATGATAAACAGCATCAGAAAAGATTGAGTCGGATCAGACGCGCTGGCCGGCAGCGGCGGCACCACGGTCTGGTCGGGACGTGTAATGTCCGGCAGGAACGCATACATCAGGGCGCCGGCCACGACCAGAACGATCAGCACGACCAGGACATCGGACCAGCGCAGTGAAGAAGGTCGTTGAGTCATACAGCACTCCTAATGACAATAAGTTAGCGCTCTCCAACCGCGTCCTCGCGGTTGAACCGCCCGCGAAGACGCGGGCTTGGAGCCTTATATAAACAGTATTGCTCCTAATGACGACCGGCAGCGCGCCAATCATCGCGCACCCAGCCGAACAGTCCAGCCGCCATAATCAACACGCCAACCACCACAACGATTGGAATATTGAAGTCCGGGCTGAGCGAAATGGCGATATTCCGCACGATGACGCCAAAAGAAATAAGGGTTAAGCCAACGGCGATGATCAACGGACGAATGCTCGGCGACGGCAAGTGAACACCGGGCGGCAGCACCTCACGCGGTTGAGCGGGCCTGGGCGGCTCAACACCGATCGTGGCGGCAGGTGCGGATCGGCTAAGAACCCACATCACGGCCGCAGCGCTTAAGCCCAGAATGATGGGGCCAAGCACCGCAATCGCCAGCACGATGCCTGCATATGAACCACCGCTATCGGCGGGTGGCTGCGCGCCCTGACGAATCGGCGAGAATAATACAACGCCGGCCAGCCCACTCTGACGCGAGAGACGCAAGATCAATTCGATGACTCGTTTAGACATGGAAGCTCCTGTACCGGGCCTCGACGGCAATCAGCTGCATGGCTCATTCACGGCAGCAGTGCATGAGTCGAAACGTAAGTCAGCACCATCGATGCGACAAAGATCGCTGTTACAACCAGCAACAACAGCGCGGCCAATTTATAGTTGCGTTGAACCGTGGTTTTATCCATTTCACACCAGCACGATCTTGTCGATCACCATGGCGATGAACAACAAGGCGAGATACATCTGCGAATATTTGTATAACCGCCGCGCCGCCGCTTTGTCGGTTTCAGGCTCGCGCGCCAGGCGATAGGCCCGCCACACAAATACGCCGTTCAAAATCAACGCGCCGACAAAGTAAATCCAGCCCATCAGTTGGAACGCGAACAGCAGCAGCGTAATCGCCACCAGTTGCAGCGTGTACCACAAAATCTGGCGGCGCGTCTCGACTTCGCCGCGCACGACCGGCAGCATTGGCACACCCGCCCGCTCGTAATCGTTGCGGATCAACAGCGCCAGCGCCCAGGTGTGCGGCGGCGACCAGTAGAAGATGATGAGGAACAAATACAGCGCGGTCACTTCAACCCGACCGGTCACAGCTGCCCACCCAACCAGCGGCGGAATCGCACCGGCTACACCACCGATCACGACGTTGTGTGAGGTCGATCGTTTAAGATAACCCGTGTAGACAAACACGTAATACAACAGGCCAAAGGTCGATAGCACCGCCGCCAGCAGATTCACGCCGAGGGTCAGCACCACAAATGAAGCGACACTCGTGATCAAGCCAAAGGCCAGTGCATTGTCCGCATCGATACGGTGCGCGGGCAGCGGCCGATTCTTGGTACGACTCATCACGACATCGATGTCGCGATCGATGTAGCAGTTGATGGCATTCGCGCCTGAAGCCGATAGTGCGCCGCCCAGCAGTGTAAAGAATACCAACGGCAGTGGCGGTAGCCCGCGTTGAGCGATGAGCATCGCCGTGAAGGTTGTGACCAGCAGCAGCACAATGATCCACGGCTTGGTCAATCGCAGATAAGCACCGGCCATCGTCTTGAATGGCGCACGCGCCAGATGCGCCGCAGGTAATGAACCCGATCGCGACATCGAGACTGAATTTCCACTGGAGACCGTTGCGGTTTCCAAACGATGGGCATGCGCCGCCAATACGGATAGCACGATCACGCACGCCCACACAGCCGCAGCCAGCGCCAGATGCAATCCGCGCAGCACCAGCGGAACCTTCAACAACACCACACCGCCACCCACCGTTGCCTGCACAATGAAGAAACTCAAGGCCAGGCCCGCGGCCAACCACACCGCATGATATTGCGACCGCAGTCGCCACGCGATCACGGTCGTGTACGCCAGGACCAAGCCTGCAATCAACGCCACCAGCCGATGGAACCACTGAATGTAAGTGGTCACCTCGGCGCTATTTGGAATGAGCGAACCACGGCACAGCGGCCAATCAAACAAGCAGCCCAACGCAGAATTTGTCGCCGTGACGACTGAGCCCACAAACAACAGCGCGATGACGGCTGCGGCGCTGAGCAGCGACCACTTGATCAGCAGATGTCGCTGGTTGTCTTGTACCTCAATCGGCTTGGTCGCTGCGCGCGCCGAGGTGGCAACAATCGTCGCGCAAGCCAGCATCGTCAACGCTGCGCCAAAATGCAGCACCACCGTATACGGCGCATTCTGCAAGATGACGGTGACGGCACCCAGCACCACTTGCACCAGGATCACGCCGACACCCAGCAACGCCGGTCGATAGATCCATTTCTCAGTTCGGTAACCGCGCCGCGCGACTACCACCATCAATAGCACCAACACCGTAACGGCAGCCGCCACGTAGCGATGCGCCATCTCGAGGATGGCTTCCGTCGAAGCAGGCGGCAGCGGCTGACCGTAGCATAACGGCCAATCGGGACAGCCGAGGCCCGATCCCGTGACGCGCACGATGCCGCCCAGGACGACTAACACAAACGTCAAGACCGCCGTAAACAACGTTAATTTTTGGAAGCGTGGCAGGGGAATAAAGTAACCCACTGCTTTTTCGCCCAGCTGCCGTAACCGCAGAAACATGGCTTACTCCGCTCTGCCCCTGTCAAGGAGGCGCGCATCCGTTGAGGAGGCGCTACGCAGATTTCTGTTCCGCTGCTTTTTGTGCCGCAGCCTTCTGCGCCGCGATACGCGCGTCGCGCACAGGGCGCTCACTATAGACCGGCAGCACCTTGTCAAAGTTGTAGGATGGCGGCGGCGACGAAGTGGCCCACTCGAGTGTGTTACCCTCCCACGGATCGTCACCCGCGGGCACACGCTGATTGCGGCTGACGATGAAGTTGATAATATAGACCAGCACCGAGGCCGCGATCAAGAATGCGCCGATCGTGGCAATGACGTTATAGGCGGTCCAACCGCGGCTGGGATCATAATCGTAGATGCGGCGCGGCATGCCTTCCAAACCGAGCAAGTGCATCGGGAAGAACGTGATATTGAAACCCAGCATCATCAACCAGAAGTGCAGCTGGCCCAGCTTCTCATTCATCATCCAGCCGGTGATCTTCGGCGTCCAATAATATAGCCCGGAGAAGATGCCGAACACACTGCCGCCGAACAACACGTAGTGGATATGCGCCACGACAAAGTAGGTATCCGTCAGCTGCAAATCGACCGGCACCATCGCCTGGAACACGCCGCTGATGCCGCCAATCACGAACATCGACAAGAAGCCAAAGATAAACAGCAGCGGCGTCTTGAAAGACAACTTGCCGCCCCACAGGGTGGCGATCCAGTTGAAGATCTTGACGCCCGTCGGCACGGCAATGATCATCGTGGCCGTCATGAAGAACGTCTGAAGCACCGGGCTGAGGCCGGTCGCAAACATATGGTGCGCCCAGACCAGAAAGCCTAACACGCCGATCGCCGCACTGGAAAACGCAATCGCTTTGTAGCCGAAGATCGGCTTGCGCGAAAAGACCGGCAGAACTTCCGACACAATCCCCATCGCGGGCAGCACCATGATGTAGACGGCCGGATGCGAATAGAACCAGAACATGTGCTGCCACATCAACGGATCGCTGGTGGGGCCCGTGAAAAACTGCGTGCCGAAGTTGCGATCGGCCAACAGCATCACCAGCGCGCCCGTCAAGACCGGCGTTGATGCCAGAATCATCAACGAGGTGGTGAGCATCGACCAGCCAAACAGCGGCATACGCGTCATCGTCATGCCGGGCGTGCGCATGTTCAAGATCGTCACAATGAAATTAATGGCGCCAAGTAACGATGACGTACCGATCAACACCAGGCCCAGGATCCACATATCCGTGCCGGGTGATTTTGAGAAGATGCTGTTTGCCAACGGACTGTAGCCCGTCCAGCCGGCTTCGGTCGCGCCGACGAGGAAACTGCTATACATGATCAACGCGCCGCCAACCACCAGCCAAAAACTCAAAGCATTGATGCGCGGAAAGGCCATGTCACGCGCGCCGATGTGCAGGGGAATAAAGTAGTTGCCCATGCCGGCAAACATCGGAATCACGAACAGGAAGATCATCGTTGTGCCGTGCATGCTAAAAGCCTGATTGTAAAAATCAGCCGAAATCACAGCCTTGCCGGGATTAGCCAGTTCGACGCGCATCAACAGCGCCAACAGACCGCCCAACACAAAGAATACGAATGCGGCGATCATGTACATGACGCCGATCTTTTTGTGATCAACCGTTGTCAACCACTCCATCAAACCCGAACGCTTGTAGGCTGAACGCGGAATCGCAGCCTGGGCTGTTGCCATGATCAATCGTCCTTTCTTCGTCGTTTACTGCAGCGATTGCATATACGCTGTCAGCGCATCGATGTCGGTTTCACTCAAATTGAGATTCGGCATGAGCGAGCCAGGCTTGATGCCAGGCGGATTGGCCAGCCAGCGCTTGAGGTTGCCCGCTGTGTTTGGCAGCGTGCCGCCGGCTATATAAGCGCGGCTTGCCACATGCGTGAGGTTCGGTCCGACTTTACCATTGGCGGCCGTGCCATTGATCATATGACAGCCAATACAAGCTCCACCCAGGAAGAGCTGCTCGCCTTTGGCTGCATCGCCTGTCGCCGGCGCGGGATTCTGCGTTTGATTCGCCGCCCACGCATCAAAGTCGGCTTGATCTTTGGCAATGACTTCCAGCCGCATATTCGCGTGCGAGGGGCCGCAGAGTTCGGCGCACTGGCCTACAAACGTGCCGGGCTGATCGGCTTTAAGCCAGCTGGTATTGACGCGGCCCGGGATCGCATCCGTCTTGCCATTGAGCTGCGGAATCCAAAAACTGTGGATCACATCGACCGCGGTGATATCGAGGTTAACGACCTGGCCGGCCGGGATCACCAGATCGGTCGCGGTTGTAATCCCCAGGTCAGGATACTGAAATTCCCACCACCATTGGTGCCCGATCACTTTGACGTTGATGGCATCGCCCGATTTGGTATTCAGCTTTTGCTGTGTTTGAACCGTCAACACAAACAGCGTCACCACGATCAGAACCGGGATGAGCGTCCAGGCGATCTCGAATTTCGTGTTGCCATGGATTTGCTTCGGTTCATTGTTGTCTCGGCGGCGGAATCGAAAGGCCGAAAACACGATCAGGCCCTCCACCACCACAAACACGACCACCGCGATCACCAGCACGGTGTTGAACAACGTGGCAATCGCCGCACTATTCGGTCCTTTGGGGTCGAGGGGTGACGGCGGAGTACCGGGCTGAGCCAGAGCCGGCGAAGCTGACAAAAGTGCGAACGCGAAAATACCCACCAGCGCGATGCTCACACGTAGCGCCTGGCAGATCTGCTTCCGCTGGAACCAGATCATTGATCCTCCCAATGCTTGTCGATTGTAATAAAGGCTGAAGATTGGCTGCTTGCTGCGCCCTGGCTAAAGCGCAAATCACGATCACGCTGCTTTTTGGCTTATGCGTCGAACACTGAAACCGCAAGAAGCAGTCGCCGACTTCGTGAACATTCCCACGGAAATTATACCACCGCCGCGCAGAGGTTTGTCAAGACAAAAATTAGAATTTGGTCAGAGTTTATTGACAAATACCCGGTCTGATCTTCTTTATTCCGACACGGAAAGATCTCGCAGGTGATAGCGATGCTTCAAATCATACAAAGCCTGCGAGATCAATAAGAATCTTTCTAACCACAAAGACACGAAGGCACGAGGTTTCCCAAGCTGGGCAAACAGATCGAGCGGCCTCGAATTCTTGGTGTCTGCCCATGCCCGACGCGAAGCGTCGGTGGGCCGCCAGGCGTAGTGGCTTAGTGGTAAGGACTGAGTAACAGTAACGTTACGGAGCAAATTTGCCAACGCGCTTGACGCCGGGTCGCGTAAAGACTTCTTCAGCGTGCGGAGCTTGGGGCAGAGAGCGCGTCAAATCAATGCCGGCGTAATGCAAATCTTGATGCGTCCCCGTTCGCCACAATGGCGCATGCGTCACATCGTAGACAATGCCTGCGAAGGCGATGTATACCGGTCGGCCACGTGCGCCATCATATTTCTGCAACTCGTGTTCGGTGAATATTCGCTCGTCCGGATCAGTTACCTGCTCCACGAATCACCTAACGCTTCTTCGACCCACGCCGCGTTTTGGCTTTGGTGGCGGGCCGATTATGCTTCACCGCCGATTTCTGGCGCGAAGTTGTTGGCACCTTGTTCTTAATTGTGACCGGCTTCTACTTCTTGCCAAAACTCTTCGTGTGAGAGACCTTTGCCTTCGCGAATCTGCTGTTCGGCAGCATGTAGAATCCTTTGAAACTTCGGCGAATAGGCCAAAATCATGCGTTCAATTTCGTCTTCATCTTGCATACCAAGCAGCACGGCTACCGGCTTGCCGTTTTTGGTCACGACCACCGGCCCGGCTTTACTCGCCTTGATATAGCCACTCAATTTTGCCTTGACATCGGCCACGGATGCAATTCTCATAATCTGACAACCTCCCCTCCCATCATCAGTCGTGCGCCACGTTTTTCGCCAATCGCCAGGATATTGACTTGCCTGAGCTCGTGATCAATTGTGTAGAACACACGAAAGCGATTGTCTGGCCCAAAACGTAGTTCCCATTGCGCGCCAAAATCCACTGAACGCTTGAGTCGTTTCCGATTCGTGGTTTCGATATACGGTTCAAACGGTAACTGCTCTTCAATCGTCTTGCGGATGAGCGAATAATACTTGGGCTCAATCGCCCGGAGATGGCTTCTGACCATGGGCGCATATTCGAGTTCGAAATGACGTTGTGATGCCATAACTACAATTGTAGTCAAATTTAGCACAGGGTCAAGTCAGGGACAAACGTTGAGTCGTAGGGGCGAGGCATTCGCGCAGTGGCACCAGTCGATCATCATCACGGCTCGGCCAAGCATTTCGATCGATTTTGATCCTTACGCGAATGCCTCGCCCCTACGACAAATCACCTAACGCTACTTCGACCCGCGCCGCGTGCTTTTGACGCTCTGCGTTTTGGCTTTGGTGGCGGGCCATTTATTCTTCGCCACCGATTTCTGGCGCGAAGTTGTTGGCGTTTTGTCCCTGGCCGATTGCCGCTTCGGTTTCTTGCCAGCCTTCTCTATCGAGGGACGATCGATCGGCTTGCGCGGCGTGATGTTGAGATATTCATCACGTGGCAAAGACTGTAAACTATCTCCGGCCGGGAAGCCCGGCGTATCGATCACCTGCTCGGCTTGACGCAGATGCAGTCCATGATGCACGCACATGAAGTAGATCCAACCCTTGGCATTGAGTTCGCCAAAGTAGGGATGCGGCGCAGTCGAGGTCAGATCGCCCGTAGCGGGCAGCGCATCGATCGTAGTGCGCGCCAACGCCCGGCACGCTTCGATCAACGAATTCAGAGCGTCCAGCGATCGATCGTTCTGCGCGCCGTAGCCGTGCACCACCACGATGGGCCGCTCGGCCAGCGTCCGGCGCAGGTGGAGCAGTTCGCGTTCGCGCCCGTGGAAACCGTAGCGAGGTTCTTCCGGGAAGCCGCCACGCGCCGGGTAAGTGGGAACTCTCTCTGTCTCTCTGTCGCTCTGTCTCTCCGTCGATGGAGCGATGGAGGGAACGGCGCGGGATCGAGCGATTGCTGGTAGAGCGCGGGCAGGAACCAATCGCGCAGTTGGGGATGGCTTCTTCTTTACTGTCGCGATACAACCTGGCGCGCTCGGGTTCCATCAACATGGCGAAGCGGGCAGCATCCACGGCCTGCCCGATCGTTTGACCGTGCGCCAACCCGCCGTAAAAGGCCGCGGTCAGCAAGCGGGTGGCCGACACCAGCACGCTGTAGTTCATCGCCAGCACACTGCCGATCCCGGCTTCGATCAACTTCGATGCGACGCTGCCAAAGGGATTGGCCTGATCGGTCTGCGCGGTCTGGCAGGCGTCCAGCAGCATCAGCGGCACACCGGTATCGTTGAGCAGCGTGCCCAGATCGGCGGCGTTGACCAACTGCGCCTGGTGCTCGTCGTTTTCAAACAGCAGATAGCCCAGCCCGGTATCCGGCCGATAGACGCCGTGCCCGTCGAAGTGGACGACGTGGACGGGCGGCGCTTGCGGATCGCGCACGCGCTGCGTCAACGCCTTCAACGTGGGCGGATACAAAAACTCGACCGTGACCCGCTCGCCCAACGGCTCGATCGCATCCAATAGAGTTTGCGCGCTGGAGCGCGGATCGAGGAAGCCGATGTGTTCGCCTTCGGGGCGGCTGATGAGCATGAGGATGCGCACGGGCAATGTAAAAGCCTGCCTCTTCGGCTCACGCGCCACGCGCAACTTGCGTCGCACATTGATGGGCGGGCGCTGCGTAAACACATAGCCGCCCTCGTCGGCCAGCAACTCCCACGGCAATTGCAATACGTACGGATCGGTCGCGTCGATGGTGATCGACTTGCCGCCGTCCTTGAGGCGGAACTGCTCATAGACGCGCATCAACTTCGGCGTTGAGAAAGCGGCCTCGAACAACTGCTTACCCCAGGTTTGCAATTTGGCCTCGATGCCCAGGGCCCGATCGTAATCCGGTCCCACCGGCCACTGCGGATAGAGTTCCAGATACCAGCGCAGGTCAGTCAGCACTTTAGCGTCGAGCGGAACCTTGAACTTGACCGCCTCGGTAGCCGATGACTGCCCGATGATACTGGCGTTCACCGTCAGCGGCGCATTGTCGCCGTCGCCAACTTTCTCGAAGCGCAGAGACAATTCGAGCGGGGGCGTCGATCCGCTGGAACCGCTGGAACTTCCACCGGCCACCGTCTTATCGCGACCGGTTACATCGCCATAGATGTTGACCGTATCGGCGTTGACGTTAATGCCGCCGGATTGATTCAGGGGGTGTGGCTTTATCGGCAGATGGATCAGACATGAGGGCGCGTCCTTTGAAGAAGAAAATGACAAGACGAAAGGATGACAAGATGATCCGTTAAACGAGGCCAATCTGCATTGACCGGTATAGTTGACTACTCCATTCGACGGGTTCCGGGGAGGCTTCACTGCGTCATGGTCAGGGCTGTTACAAAGTCGTAGGATTGTCATGCCGAGCAAGGTGAAGCATCTCTACGCTACTGGGCAGAGACCCTTCGCTGCACTCAGGGTGACAGTCTTTCAACGGCGCGACCACGATTGGCGTAAATTGTCAACGGACTTTGCAACAGAAGTAGCGTCATGGTAAAAACCCTGCATCGAAGTACAACAGATGAAACGTGGCAAGTATAGCCAGAATGAAGGCGCAGGTCAAACGCATTACAGCCGAACGCCCGACGCAAAGCACGTCGGGCGTGGAGGTTTATGAGTTGAGCGCCTCAACCATTATTTGGCTGTGCGCGCTCGCTTCTTCACTGCGACGGGTGGCGCTGGCTTCTCACCCAGCACGATTTCAAAGTACTCCACCCGTCCGGCCTGGAAACGTACTTGATCACGTGTCGAATACAGGAGCGTGCCGGCTGCGTCTTCAATCATCACGTATAGTTCGGGCTGAGCTTCGCCCATCTCCGCAAAATCACGCTCGTGATACTTCGCGGCGAAGTCGCCGTGCTCGTCCGTCGTCGTATCGCCCAGCAAATCGTCGTACTTGCGATCGCGATCGAACACCCGCACCCGCAGGCCGGGCACGGGCCGGCCCTGCTCGTCGAGCACGCGGCCATGGACCAAATACTCATTCGGACTCACACTCGGCCGGCGCGCGGCCCGCGTCGCTTCAGCCTTGAGCGACTTTCCGATCAAATTCGCCGCGGCCAAGGTCTGGCCTAACGCCTGCACCCGCGGATGGTCCTCACCCAGGCTGCTCTTCAGCCGATCGAGCGCTGCCGCTAGCTGATCAGTGCGAGCTTGCTGCAGCTGTGCGAACTGAGTCAGCGTCGGCGCAAGAGCATTCGCGGCAGATTGCGTCAGTTCATCCGATCGGGTTTTTGCCTCCGTAAAGGCAACGTCTTTCGTCGTCGTAGCCATCGCTTATTTTCCTCCCAGCGCCGCTTTCAGCTGTTCACAGAGAATGGTGATCAGCTGTTGATTCTGACTGTCAATCATTTGCGTACCGGCGATAAAGATGCAGTGCGTGGTTTGATTGCCGGTGGCGATATTCATCTGCTGCCCGATCGAAATGTAAGACAGCCACGCCCGTCCAGGTAATTCGGTGATGCGATTGGCCGAGGCGCGCACGCTGCCGCCCGCCGTAAACACATCGAACAACAGCACGGCCTGCGGTGTCTCAGTCAGGAACTGGTTATCCTGCATAGAAATGTCGTCGGCCGTCAACAGGATCACCGGCACCGTGCCCAGAAATCCGGCCCGCGTATTGTCCTGGAACGTCACTTGATTGCCATGAAAAGATATTCGCCCATCCGGCAGCGTGGGCGCCAAGGCCGCCGCGCCGACTTCAAAGTGCGTGGCAACGTTACGCCAAAACCCGCTGACGCCATCGCGCGGCTGCCCCAGATTGTAAATCAACACATCGCCCGATCCATTGATCAGCCCCGTAATCAGCGCCGCCTGATTCGGATCGGACGCCGGCAAAGCCGGTTGCGATCGATGTCCATGCGAGATCAGCACGTTGTCGGCGACCGAGGTCGGCCCCAGTGAGACGACCACCAACGCCTGACCCTGCGGACAGACGACCTCGTTGTCGTGAATCATCGCCGCCGGGCTGCCGGCCGACGGGAGCGAGGCTGGTGCTTTGAGGTAGGCGCTGATCGCCGTCGTCGTCAACATCTGGCTCGTCACATACACGGCGGCGATCCCTGCCTGGAAGCCGGTGATGGTCGCACCAAAACACAGCTTGAGCAGGAGCAGTTCATCTTGCGGTGCAGTGATCACCAGATGATCGATCGACTGACCGTTAATTGAAATCGTCTGTGACGAACCGGACGATATACTAAAAGTCCCGGCACTGGAACCATCCTGATTGAAGGCCTCCACTCGGCTTTGCGTTGAGGTCGCGCCGAACGTAAGTTCAACTGCAGCCGATGGCGCATCGAGCTTAATGTCGGTGCCGAAGCCGCAATCCAGGCCCGTAAACGCTCCCGCTGTTTTGACCTGTGTCTGCTTGGCCAGATTACCCTGCGGGTCAAAAACCGTGAAGATTGCGCCCGGCTCTTTGCGCGGATTTTCCCGCTGATCCGGTTTCATCGCGCTGAAGTCAAGGCACTGTAACTGTCCGGCGTCAGCTGAGAACATGCCATTGTCGACGATCGTGTTATCCGTAACCTCCAGCCCTTCACCCATATACACGAAGACGCCGCAGGCTGCGAGTTCTTTTGCCGCGCCGTTCTCGACGATCGTGTTGTGATGGATGCGAGCCTGCGAGACACCCCGCAGGACGACGCCGCCGGCGGCGATCGTTTCGGTGAAGGATTGATCCTTGTCCGATTGGACGCACTCTGCGATGCGGTTGTCGGTGATCACCACATCCGTGATCTCGCCCAGCAACCGCGCCGCGTCTGCACTCGCCGGCAGTGTGCTGATCCCGCTGCCGACCATTCCCGTAATCTGGTTGCCGGCGATCTGCACGTTACTCACGCCGCTAAATCGATCGGACGGTTTCTCGTCTTTGTCCAGACCGCCCAGGATAACGCCCGCGCCCAGACCACGCTCGATATCGTTGTCGAGCAGGCGGGCCTGGCCTGATCCATCACGCAGCCAGATGCCGCCGCCCGTTAGTCGATTGTCGACGACGTCGGCGATCTGCGACTGCAACGAGATGGCGGGCAAACCGAACAACGTGTTGTTTGCCAGTGTGATCATCAGGCTGTTGGACACGGTGATGGCGGGTCCCGCCGCAGCGACGCTGTAAAACAGTGTGCGTTTTCGTCTCGCATCAGCTTTGCCGGCGTTGACGATCTCGCAGTCTGTCACATAAATGGTACGACTATCATCAAGGACCACCAGCCCCTTTAGCGCCTGGCCGGTCACAAACAGAGACTCCAGGTAGATACGATTTGAACTGTTAACGATAAAGGCCGGCTCGTCGCGGGGCGCGAGGATGTGCGACTGATGCCCGCAGCCGCTGATGATCACAAAATCACCGCTAATCTGAACCGGGCTTCTCAACGAATATTCACCCGGCAGGATACAGACTCGTCCATCGCTCTTCAATGCATCCACGGCCGATTGAATGTCGGTGAAGTCGCCGTGGCTGGTGACGCCATCACCCACCGATACTGTGCAGCAACCTTCACTCGTCGGCAATTCGGTTAGCGGCGGAAACAGCAAGCGGCAATCGTGAACGGTAGCGGTGACGGTCTTACTATCGTTCGTCCACGTGATCAAGGCCAGCGCGCAATACGTATGCAGCACGCCCATCGGCGGCACCGGCTGCGCGACGATCGAGGCCGGATCGATCGAACCATCCACCACACGCGCCGCAAACGTCCAGTAATCGCCGGTACGAAAATCATCGGGGGTGGCCGTAAACTGCACTTTGAGTCCGGCTTCGAGGTCTTGCACACTGCCCGTGATCGTTTGCGCAGCGCCGCCATCCCAGCGGCGCACCTTTGGATGGCGACCGGTCGCCTTCCATACGGCATCGGGCAGCGCCGTGTTCAACGTCAGCGTGCGTGAGGCTTCATCGACCGTGATGCTGGTCAACGTGCCGGGCAGGTCCGATAAATCCGTGGCATCGTCGGTGACTTCGACGAAGTCACCCGTCTTGAATTTGAGGTAATCGTCGCGGCCGAGGCTTTTGACCACAACTTCGGTGGCCGATTTGAATTGCTCGATCGACGCCACGACCGATCCATTGTCACGCGACCATTTGAAGGTCGCAGTGTTCAACGGCCCGCCGTTGTGAACTTCAACGCGATAAAAGCGATTGTCCGGCCCCGAGTAGCCGCCTTGCGCCGTTGGTTCGCACGGATCAGGCGGCGCAGGCGACGTGGTCACAATGACCTGCATCTTTCCACCGCCGATGGCCGGCACCCCGATCGGCGTATCGCACGTCGCATTTGCGCCGACATCCGCCTTGACTTTGATCTGCCAGATCAACTTCACACGCTCAGCCGTGTCCGGTCCACCCAACGCCACTTCGCGAATGTGCGGATCTTCGATCGCACTGATCGTGCGCGGCCATACGTCGATGTAGACGAGATCGGTGCGCGCTGGCACGTTGCCGAACGGGCCAAGCGCTTGCGGGCCAAGGTTAGCCAGCGATGTGCCCGTCGGCGCAGATAACCAATCGGGCTGCGTGAGATACGTCGTGTCGTTTTCGATCTCACACAACAACCCACCGGCATACATCCGCCCCTTTCCTTGCGGGCCGGCCGAGATATTGAAGTCGGGATTCTGCGGATCGATCGTGCTGGACACGCCGATCTTGAACGCGTCAACGTGCACCGGCACCCCGCATTCGCCGATCACATCGCGCGTCAGCGTCCGCAGCAGATGCGTTCCGATTGACAGGTTCTCGTTCCAATCGGCGTCGAGCTGCACGCGGCCCTGCTGCATGACAACGCCGCGGTAATGCTTGCTTCGATCGTAGGTGAAACGTGTAAAATCGCCCTTCATCGTGCCTCCTCTACGTCACTTCGATCAGCGCCGCGACCAGTCCAAACGGCAGATATTCTGCGAGGCGCATCACCAGATTTTGTCTTCGCAACGGATTCTTCAAACTAAAGAACGCGCCGATCTCGGAACCATCCGACGCGCCGGTCGCGATCTCGATCGGCCCCGAGCGGCTCAACTGGGCGTAACCCGGATCGCCGAAGCGCGTGGAAGTGAATGCGGGCGTTAAGCGCGCGATCTCTTCGGGCGAAGCACCATCGGGTGGAATACAACGATAGCGGCGCGGTGTGTCGGAATTCGGCGCGATGTACGAAAAGCGCACGCAGCCGTTTTGCTTGCGCCGCACCGTTACCACGTCGTCGAACAGCACTTCCGATCCAAGCGTCAACTCCTGCAGCCAGCACTGGCCGAAGATCGTCGTGGCCTCGATCGTCGATCGCGCCGCGTAGTCGTTCGCACCACCGGGACCGGCGATGGCCACACCGCCCTGCGCATCGACGATCGAATCGTTGATTTGCATATTCTCGATCGCGTTGGGCACACGCAGCCCACCGACGATCGATTCTGCGATCACGACGTTGAGATCGGTGTCCGTCGCAGCCACGGTCAATGAGTTCTGCATCGGGCGCAGCGTCACACCATCGGACGATAAACCGCCGCCCGGATCGAGCGTGCAGTTGCTGATATTCAACTGGCCGAGCGCGCCCTGCAGATCGATCTGACCACCGCTGACGAATAACCCGTCGAGCGTGACGGAACTTGAAGCGTCGCCGCCGGTCAGCTGCAGATCACCTGACAGCACAATCGTTGGCCGCTCGCCGCTCAGCGCGCGGATCGTCAGACGAAACAGTTGGGCCGGCATCGCCAAAGACGTGAGCGCGAGATGGTAAGTATGGCTATCCTGAATCTCGATGATGGCTTCTGCCGGTGGACTATTTTGCCAATCAGTCAAGGCTTGATCGAGCGACACTGCGCCGGATTGGGTCACGACCGTCGTCGGCGCATCGACCACTTCACGATCATACGGCCCCGCCCCGATGTTGCCGCTGAAGCCGTAATTGAAATTAACGGTGATGGGATCGGCCGGTGTTTCACCCGGCGCAAAAGCGAAGCGACCTAATCGCACATCGATCACCAACGTGCCCGGATCGGGATCGCGCCAGTCGCACAGATCGCCGATCAACACGCGGCGCTGATGAGCTGCGTTCGTCGCATTGGGCGAAATCAATTCTCCATCCGCAAACACGCTGAAGCCGCGCCGCTGCCCGTAGTACGTCGGTAGATGCGGAAACGCGCGCACCTGCGTTTGAGACGTCATCGCCGCACTCACCGTTACCATCAACGTCGAGCCGTTGTCACGCACATCGACTAATGCGGCGGACAGCGTCTTGGTTGCATCGTTCGGATCGATCAGTTCCAGCCACAAACCGATCGGCCAGTCCTTGACCAATAGCGCATCGGGTGGAATCAAATGCAATGCGACCAAACCATTCGCGTCGGGCGGATCAGCATGATCGATCGCCACCGTCACCGGCTTTAAGCGCCGTGGACTGATCGGGCCGCGCACGTTGTCTTCATCAGCGGCCTGCTCGCTCAAACCTTCCACGTCGGGCTGAATGAACAGCGGCTCCGGCTGGCCGATCGAATTGAAGTGGAAGCGATGCGGCTGTCCGGCGTTAGCTGGATCGGCATTGATCATCGAGTACGATTGCAGCCGCCACAAAAAGAATCCGATATTGCGAATGTTGTACCAGCCTTCGCTCTGCGCGGGCACGCGGACATCAACCGTATGCGCAGCGCGATCGAACGCCGTGCTGACGGCGTTGCAGATCACGTCGTCGTGCACATCAAACCAGCCGCCGTGATCAAGCCGCACGTGATTCGCATTCTGTGTCCAGCCCAGAATCTGGAAAAACTCGACGACCTTCGCGCTCCAACCGGTGACATCGCGTGCCAGCTCTTCGAGCATGGGTACGGTGCCCTTGCGCCGCCGATAGTGGATGGTCTTGGCGACGTCGGTGCGGGAACGCAAGACGATCGGCACTACCAGATTCGTGCCAACCAAATCGCCGATGTAGGAGATGACCCAATCATCGCACGTCTCGATGAAGAAGTTGTCCCACAGCTGGCGAATGTCGTCCCGCACGCTGCCGACCTGCTGATCGACCACGTCGAGCAGCGCTTCGAGCGCGCCGTTGATCGACGGATCGGCATCGCGAATGCGATAGATCTGCGGTAGAAGATCAAACAGTCGAGTGGGTGTGAAATCAGCCATTAGAATGCACCCTTCAATTCAATCACCACATCTGTCGCCGCTTCGACCATCGCCAGTTCCGCTGGACCAATTGGCACGATGTTTTGCAGCATCACACTCGCATCATCCTTGCGGTGCAGCACGTCGATGTAAACTGCGACGACACCGGCCACATTTTGCAATGCCGCATACACTTCGCTCAGATGAATGTCCTCGTCCAGATTTAGCCGCTCGAACGCGAAGAAACCATAGGTCTCATCTTCGAGTTGCCCGGCGCCGACGGCGGCTTGAGCAGCGGCCAACACCGCAGCCGAATCGTAATCCGGATCAGCGACGATGAAAGCGTGTAACGTGATGCCGACCGGCGTGAAGTCGATGATGTCCAGCTCCCGATTGGGATCACGCCGCGCATCGAGGTAGGCCAGCAAGTTCGATCGGATCGGGATGATCGATGCGCCATCACTGGCCGCGCACGTCAACTGCACGACTTGCTGCTCGTCGTTCCACACCCAGGTGGCGCGCGCCTTGCCCACGCCCGGATAACTGCGCGCGAGATTCTCGAAATCGAGCAGCGACACCGCACGATCGAAAGTCAGCACCGTCGTCGGCGCATTCTGGCGCGCTTCGGCCAGCGTTTCAGGATCGGCCCAGCCGAAGCTGGCGGCGGGATTCGTGACAGACTTCAAGCCCGGCTTCGCATCGAGCAACGTAGTCAGTTTGCTCGCAGCGACGCTTCCAGCTGAACCCCAGCCCTTGCGGTACTTGGCGTGGACATTGCTGACGCCGGTCGGCAGCCGCGCGCCGTACACGCCGTCGCCGAATTCAACCTGCATCGAGTTATCATCGCTAATCGACGTCACATAGATTTGGTCGCCGGAAGTGCGCCCGAAGAAGTTGGGGGCTTCTTGCCAGCGGATTCCGTTGACCATGACTTGCAGCGAATTCTTCGCGCCGCGATCGGCCACGGCAGATGCCGCTGCATCGGGCGTGAAAGTCACCGGCGACTTCTTCAAGTCAAACGTCTGCGAAGCCTGTGAGCCATCGCCGCTGCCCAACGTCTCGTCTTTGATCGTTTCGCCGTGCGTGGCTTTGACGACGTTGCCGTACAACAGCGCCGTTTCACCGGAATAAGAATTTGCCGACGGCGGCGTAAACTGGATCATCACCCCGCTTTCGACCAACGCGGCTGAATACGCGGTCACTTGCGTGATCGTGACCTGCTCGGCGTGGCCCGTGTCGTCGGCGATCATGGCCAGGCTGCCGACGGTGATGTCGGTAATCTTGATTTTGTCGCTATACACCTGGAATGTTCCAGCCGGAATCTGTGCCGGGTCGCCGCCGAAGTTGCGGCGCGAGAAAGAGATTTCGCCGCTGGTCAATTCGTACACTTGCACACGGCGCAGGTCGGCGACGGCCGGTACTTGTGGCGGATAGCTCGGCGACTGCAAATCGATCTCCGTCACTGTGCCGCTCAACGCAGCAAAAGTCCGGCCAACCTGCTTCACCGCCGTAATCGTAAACAGGCCGTTGAAATCACCGGCGGTCGAATCGCTGCGAATCACGACGAGCACCTGACTGTTCACTTTCAGATCTTTGACGACGCTATCCAGATACAACGTCGTAGCGCCGCTCTGCGCGAAGCTGGTCGTGACCTGCTTAGCGCCAGTGATGTTGTTATTCGAATCGAGCACCGGAGTCGCATACGTGGCGGGCGCGTCGTAACCAAAGAGATTGAACTTGCGGCCCAACCGATAGACTTCCGCGCCGTTCGGAAATGCCGTGGCAATCGACGGCGACCACGTGATCTGCTGGCCGCGCTGGGTCGTCGTAAGGCTGTCGATCTTTTTCTCTTCGATATGATCGCCTGCAAAGAAGACCAACGATTGGCCCTGCTTGAGATCTGCCCCGCCGATGAAGATCGTCGCCGCATCGTTGCCTAGGCCATAATTCTCCAGATTGGCGGTCGGCACCGGCCATACACGGAACTGATTGGCGTTGATTGAAGTGTTGAGCGCGGCCTCGGTCTCAAACGTCGCGGGCGATTGGCCCGGCGCCGGCTTGCTCTGCACGCGCAAACTGGCCGGAAGCGACGGATTGGTTTTATCGACGATGAACGCCAGATAAGCGGTGGCTGCCACGCCCGGCGCGAGCTTGTAATCGATCAGCGCCGCGAGCCGCATCAACGAATCACGCTGCACCGTGGTACGCAAGAACGCCTCATTGGCGATGCGTTCCTGGTAGAACGTCAGCACATCGCCGAGATACGCCCACAACTCAATGATTTCGATGCCATAATCGTCGGTGTCGCGCGAAGTCCACGCCTTCAAGGCCGGTTCCGTCGCAATGGAATCGATCATCGCGCGGCGAAACGATGAGAACGTGCCGACGCGATACTTCAGCGCCGATAAAGCCGGGCGGTTAAAGATCGGTCGCGGGGAAACCGGCGTGCCCCGATCGCAGCAGCCACAATCGTTCATTTGCCCCCCAGCATCGTCAGCACCAGCCGGCCATGTTCCTGTGCGCTCGGATCATTGTCGAGCCGGACGATCTCGACATCGGACATGGCGATCTCGCCGCGCTGAAGTTCGCCCGCAGCGGCTTTGGCCCAGCGCTGGAACGTCGTCACTTCCGCCGATTGCACCCCTTCGACTTGTTCGATCGCTTGATACAACCGGCTGAGATACAACGGATCGCCAAACGAAAAATTATCGGGATGGAAAAAACCGAGCGTCCCGTCCGGCAACACGCGCGCGCTCAACACATCCAGCAGCGCCTGCAACACATCGGCCCGGAAATAACCAGGTTCCAC
>JADGQE010000393.1 GCA_017882055.1 Thermoflexales bacterium | reverse complement strand
GTGGCGCAGTAACTCACGCCGCGCCCGGTCAATTCTTTTTCACCCGGCACATTCAATTTGCGCGGACTGGCGCCCGTGGCGACAATCAAGGCTTTGGTTTCATACGTTGCGCCGTTGGTCTTGACGACGATGGGCTTGCGCTTCAGATCGACTTCGATCACTTCGTCGTATTCGAAGCGGGTATTGAAACGCTCGGCCTGCTGCTTCATTTGATCGGACAGCTCCGGGCCGGTCAGCCCGTTGGGAAAGCCCGGATAGTTTTCGACATCCGTCGTGGTGGCGATCTGGCCGCCGAGATCGCTGCCGGTGATCACCAGTGGATCGAGGCTGGCGCGCGCCGTGTAGATTGCGGCCGTCAAGCCGGCGCAGCCCGAACCGATAATGATGACATTCTCCATGATGGTTTGGCCTCCATTTTGAAATAAGTTCATTCGGATAGGGGTGACGTGCCGCGGCGATGGCGGAAGACCCACCATCTGGGCGCACGCGTCAATAAATGACCTTCGATGTCGATAACGGGCTGCGTGCACTCATCGCCCGCACAGCCCGCATCGCAGTGCACCATTGCACGGCCATGACATTCTTCGGCAGTTGCCGATGCTCGCAAACAGACTTCGCACCTGTAAACGATTCGATGTGGCTCGTTCAGCTGTGCCTCCTCCATGCACTGAAGTCTCCTCGATCATTGTACTGCCAACCGCAGGAACCGGCAACAGCCAAAAAAATTAAGCCCCGATCGATTTCGATCGGGGCTTAATTTTTCAATGACGTCGTGTGGTTGATTTACAGCGGTCGGACGTCGGCGGCTTGCAAGCCCTTGGGGCCTTGCTGTACGGTGAATTCGACCTGCTGTCCTTCGTCGAGGTTGCGGAAACCTTCGCCTGTAATGGCCGAATAATGTACAAAAACATCCGGCCCACTCGGCTGAGTGATGAACCCGTAACCCTTTGTTCGACTGAACCACTTCACCGTACCTGTGATGCGCTCGCTCATAGAAATGGACTCCTTTCGTCCCCACGAAAAATTCTGTAGGGCAGAGCGTCCATCACGACGACTGCTGGTTTGCGCCGGACATTCGCCGATCTGAAACATCCACCTGCCACCTACGAGTGGGGATATTACCACTACGGTTTCATCCTGTCAAATTTTGGCTCTTCTGAGTTTAGCGGGAATTGCTCCCACGGGAGCGCGCCCACCGTTCTCGATTCGACCAAGTGAGCCTGCCTTATCCGTAGTCGCCGAAGTCGAGGTAAGCGCGTCTAGTCAGGGCGCTTCAGCCGGCTGAAGACCCGACGTAGTTGAACAAAACTGTCCTCAAGGCGTCACGTGCATCTATGTAACGGCGCTCCGCGCGGATCGCACGGTTTGTTATGTGACATTTGGCGTCAGATTCTGTGAATATGCATAGGGGCAGATGTGACATCTCGCACTCGTCAAGCTCCGTCAAAAGCTTTATTCTAAGATCAATCAACAAAGGTGTTGGAGGCTGGAAGTTCGCGTTTGGACTTCCAAACACAGGAGCGACCATGGCTGCCAGAGGACGAATTGTCATCGAGTTTGAACGCTGCAAGGGGTGTGAGTTATGCGCGCCGGTTTGTCCGCAAAACGTGATTAAGCTATCGGACACTTTTAATGCCAAGGGCTATCGACCGGCGCAGCTGGTTGATCCCGATGGCGAATGCACCGGCTGCGCGGTTTGTGCCGTGATCTGCCCGGATACCGTGATCACGGTCTATCGCCAGATTACGCCGCACGCTGCCCCCGTGGCGGCTGCGGCCTGAACCATGGAGCAGGTCCATGACTAAATATCTTATCAAGGGGAACGAAGCAATTGCCGAGGCGGCTATCCGCGCCGGCCTCGAAGCTTACTTTGGTTACCCGATTACGCCTCAGACCGAAGTGCTGGAGCACATGGCGAAACGGATGCCGGAATTGGGCCGGGCTTTTGTCCAGGCTGAAAGCGAAGTCGCCGCGATCAATATGGTCTACGGCGCCGCGTGCGCGGGCAAGCGCGTGATGACTTCGTCCTCCAGCCCCGGCATCAGTTTGATGCAAGAAGGGCTGAGCTACATCGCCGCAACGGAAGTGCCGTGCGTGATCGTCGATGTGATGCGCGGCGGACCGGGCCTGGGCAACATTGCGCCCAGTCAGGCTGATTACTTCCAGATGGTGAAGATGGCCGGGCACGGTGACTTTAGACCGATCGTGCTGGCGCCGGCCACCGTTCAGGAAGCGATCGATCTGACGACGCTGGCCTTCGATCTGGCCGACAAATATCGCACGATTGCCACCCTCCTGCTCGACGGCAACCTTGGCCAAATGATGGAACCGGCCGAACTGCCGCCCATGCAGCCAGTTCGCACCACGCCGCCCGATTGGGCTGTCGGCGGCGCGGTCGGGCGCAAGAAGCGCACCTTGACTTCGATCCATTTGCAGCCTGAAGAAGAAGAAGCGTTCAATCGCAAACTGCAAGACAAACTCGCAACCATCGTGCAGAACGAAGTCCGCCACAAAGAATATATGTTGGAAGGCGCGGAACTGTTCGTCGTCGGTTTCGGCACTTCGGGCCGCGTGGCGCAGACGGCGGTCAAGCTGGCCCGCCAGCAGGGCATTCCAGTCGGACTGTTGCGGCCCATCTCGTTGTTCCCGTTTCCAGAGGAGCGCCTGTCGGCCTTGGCGGATGAAGCGCGCGGTTTCCTGGTGATCGAAATGAATGCGGGGCAGATGTTGGACGATGTGAAGATCGCCGTCGGCGGCCAATGCCCGGTCGAGTTCTATGGTCGCATGGGCGGCATGGTGCCGCTGCCCGATGAAGTTCTGGCGGCGATTGCGAAGCTGGATCAGGCCACCGCCCGCGTGCGCCAGCCGTTGGCCGCGCGGCCATAAGTTCAGCTCATTGGATGGAGGCTGTGAGAGATGACGACTCAACCTGGGGAACAGCTCGTTTATCAGCGCCCGGAAGCGATGAGCGAAGTGTATACACATTACTGTCCCGGCTGCACACACGGTATCGCGCATCGTTTGGTCGCTGAAGTGATCGACGAACTCGGCATTCGCGAGAAGACCGTCGGCGTAGCGCCGGTGGGCTGCTCGGTGTTTGCGTACAACTATTTTGAATGCGACTTTGTCGTCGCGGCGCACGGCCGCGCACCGGCAATGGCCACCGGCCTGAAGCGCGTGCTGCCCGATCGCGTGGTGTTCACGTATCAGGGCGATGGCGACCTCGCTTCGATTGGCCTGGCCGAGATCATGCACGCGGCGCTGCGCGGCGAGAACATCACCGTGATTTTTATCAACAATGCGATCTATGGCATGACGGGCGGGCAGATGGCGCCGACGACCTTGCCCGGCATGAAGACCACTTCGTCACCCAACGGACGCGACGTAGAATCGAGCGGCTTCCCAATCCGGATGAGTGAATTGCTGGCGCAGATGGACGGTGCAACATACGTGGCCCGGCGCAGCCTGCACAATCCAACGGAAGTCCGCAAAGCGAAGAAGGCCATCAAGCAAGCGTTTGAGAATCAGATCCACGGCTTCGGCTTTTCGATGGTCGAACTGCTCTCCAGCTGCCCGACCAACTGGGACGTCACCCCGGCGGAGGCGCTGAAGTTTATTGAAACGCAGATGCTCCCGGTGTATCCCCTGGGCGATTACAAGAGCATCAAGAGTTGAGGCCTGGTGATTATACGCAAGTGCTCAAGTCGGCGTCGGCCATGCCCACTTGCCACCGGCAAGTGGTGGCCCGCCAGGCGCCGCCGACGATCCGCGAGGACGCGGATCGAGAGCGA
>JADGQE010000064.1 GCA_017882055.1 Thermoflexales bacterium | reverse complement strand
AGAAGAAGCGGGGCTAGAAGGCTGTGTATCCTGCCCTTCACCTTCTTCTTCCGATGCCGGGTGCGGCACAGGCGTCGGGCTGGGTGTAACCTGCCGATTGTGAGTGGTATTCCACGCCGTTTCGGCCGACGCTAGATCAAGTGGCGGCGTCACGCCCATCGAGCGGAACTCCTGAGCCATTCGTACTTGCAAGGCCAGGTCGGTGGTGGATTGAAAGTACCGAGTCAGCAGTGTATACACGCCGACGGCCACGAGGACCAGCAAGGTCAGCGCTGCCAACAAATATAAGAGCGTGAGCCGCAGATGCAAACCCCTAAACATTGGCAGCCTCTAAGCGGTAGCCGATGCCGCGCACGGTTTGAATCGGATCGGGGCAGCCGGGCACGTTCAGTTTGCGGCGCAGATACGAGATGTATACATCCACCATCGACGGTTGCACATCGCTTTCATACGACCAGACATGATCCAGAATCTGCTCGCGCGTCAAGGCTTGACCCGGATGACGCATCAGGCATTCCAATAAATTCCATTCGGTGTTGGTCAAGTCCAACACGTGATCGCCGCGCCGCCCAACGTGAGCGCGCAAGTCAAGCACCAGATCGCCCTGGCGCAGTTCCCACCCATCGCCGGACGTGACGATGAAGCGGCGGCTAAGCGCACGCACGCGAGCCAGCAATTCTTCAAACGCAAACGGCTTGGTCAAATAATCGTCAGCACCGCTATCGAGGCCGGTCACGCGATCTTCAAGTTGGCCGCGCGCGGTCAGCATCAAGATGGCAGTCGGCAAATGCGCGGATCGAATAGCGCGGCAAATGGCCGGTCCGTCTCGACCGGGGAGCATCCAATCGATGATGGCCACGTCATGCGCGCCGCGCAGCGCCAACTCCAAACCGATGTCGCCATCGGCTGCCACGTCGACCGGATAGCGTTCTTCCTCCAGCACGCGCTTCACCAAACGTGATAAGCGTTGATCGTCTTCAATTAAAAGAACTCGCATGATTACCTCCCGATTGGAATGATATTGTACTCCGATTGGAATTGGATTGGAAAATCGGATTTCTCGCCAAAACTCGTGCTAGAATATACTATGAATTCAGTACGAAAATACCGGTTCGATCTTGAATCTTGAGATAAGATAAAGATGGCGCAAATCAAAACCATCCCAAAAGTCTTTGAGAAATGTTTGGAAATGAGGAAACTTTGACGAAACGAAAAATCGTGTTGATTGTCATCACGCTATTGGTCGTGATCCAGATTCCGGCCTGGTTTTTCCAGACCAATCCGCCTGTGCTGGCCGAACCGAACTGGGACAGCCCCGTTACCCGCGCCCTGGCCGTGCGCGCTTGCTTCGACTGTCACAGCAATGAAACCATTTGGCCGATCTATGCGCGCGTCGCGCCGATCTCGTGGCTGGTGACGCTCGACACGGTTCGCGGGCGCAGCCGCCTGAATTTCTCGGAATGGGGCGTAGGTCGTAGCGGTGAAGGCGCCCGTGAGGTCAGCCGGCAGATCCAATCCGGCGGGATGCCGCCGGCGATTTATCTAACGCTGCATCCCGATGCAAAACCGACCGATGCCGAAAAACAGCAGCTGATTCAGGGACTGCAAAACTCGTTGAAGTAAATGCGCAGTCGGCACTCCATAAAATGTGCCTTCTTCTAGCATCATCGCTCGCGGCAAAGTCGATACGACAATCATCACTGCCACCTCAACGATCAGTTCGACTATTTACCGGACTGCAACGGATATTACACTCGTCCCGACACCACGCGTCTATCTGCCCCTGATCATGAGCAACTGAACCATAGCACCACCACACATAAAACCGGGCCTCTTTGAGAAGCCCGGTTTTTGTTTGGACAACTCATCTGTTCCTAATCTCACAGCCGTTACTTTTCAAGACACTACGCAACTTATTGAGCATCCAGGCAATTCGTTCAGCCTGGGTAGCCCAGGTTTGCCAACGAAAAGCCGTTTCTTGGAAAATGCTAAGAGAATTCACCCGTATGTTCCAATGAACTTCCAAAGGCAACCGGGTATTCTAAGGACGAAAATAAAACTTAAGGAGACTCCCATGACTCAGAAAACTGCAATGATCATTTCCGCCGTTTTAACGGCCTTCCTGTTGGTTCTGGGTGGCGCAATCGCCACGCGCGTTTCGCAACCGGAGACAGTAGCTGTCGCTGCGCCCGCGGCGACTACGGCCGCCCCGGCAGTCGCTCCAACAACGGCCCCAGATGTTGTGGCTTCAGCCCAGGCCCAGGTCGATCAAGTTCAAGCGCTCATGCTTGAGCGTGAAGCGGCCTATCGCAAGCTGGTTGATCAAGCCAACGAGCAATTGAAGCAAGCCTATCAACAGCAGCAGGCCACGACCGTCAAGACCAGTCGGGTCGCTCCGGCTCAGGCCCAACCGCAAGCGCAGCCTGCGGCTGCCAGCCCGACTGCGCCAAGTGTATCCATTTCGCCTGACGCTGCTCTATCGATAGCGTCCGCAGCTGCCGGTAAATCCGGCTTGATGCGCGGCCCTGAACTCGTGCTTTATAATGGCGTAGTGGCTTATGAAATACTTTTCGGACGCGGCGCGTTCTACGTCGACGCCAACACGGGTCAAATTCTGTCCAACGGCGGGAGCGGCGGAGGGAAGCCAGCACCGAGCGGTGCGCCAGCGCCGACGACTCCTCCTCCGAGCGGCGGTGGCGAGCATGGTGATGACGGTGGCGGTGGGGGCCACGACGACTAAGTCCATGCAGGCCCTCGCAAGTCTGCTCCATCAAGATCTGCGAGGGCTGATCAAACAACTGAATCTATTAAACAATAC
The DNA here is from genome assembly GCA_017882055.1 of Thermoflexales bacterium. Taxonomy (GTDB): domain Bacteria; phylum Chloroflexota; class Anaerolineae; order Fen-1058; family Fen-1058; genus JADGQE01. The sequence goes on along the minus strand of JADGQE010000064.1, from coordinate 9,784 downwards.
AGGCTCTTCCAGCTTCAGCGGGAATTGCTCCCTGCGCGACAATAATCCCGCCCAACCCGGAAGAGCCACAATACATCTATTCTGGAGAGCACTTCGATGCCACCATCCCAATCATCCAATAAACGACCTGCGACCGGCGTGCCAGCCGTCAAGATGTTAATCACGGCTGCTTCGGTAGCAGCCACCGTCGGCGGCTGGGCTTTGCTCAGCGCGAAAGAGGTCGTACCCGTTACACAGCCGCAATCTGCAAGTGTGGTCGCACCACAACAGTCGCTAGTCATTCGCACGCTCGAGCTGGCGCCCCTGCCGACGCTCGTACCGCCGCCTGCTCAATCGGCCATCGTCACGGCCCGGCAGCCGGCAGCATCATCTAACACTAGACAAGCCGTGGCTCCGGCTCCGGTGCCAGCGCCGGCCGCGCCTGCTTTGCCTGCTCTGCGCGTCGTCTCAGTAGCATCACCCTCATCAGGTGGCGGCGGAGGCGGTGGTGGTGGTAGCGCCCCTGCGCCTGTGACGACGACACATTCATCTAAGTAGGAATATCATGCAGCTGCTAGAATTTCGTGCTATGGGTTGTCACATGCTGGCCGCGCTCGATTCCGATTCACAGCCGGCCGCCAGCCTGCTGCGAGTTCCCGACTGGTTCGAGAAGTGGGAACAACAGCTCAGCCGCTTTCGAGAAACGAGTGAACTCAATCACCTCAATCGCAACGCCGGTCGTTGGGTGCGCGTTGGCTCGGTCATGTGGGAAGTGATGCAAGTGGCTCTGCAGGCCGCCGAATGGAGTGAGGGTCTGGTGGCGCCCACTTTGCTGAATGCCGTCGAAGCCGCCGGTTACGATCGCACTTTTGAAGCGATCGATTCGAGTGCTGAGTCGGCTCGAGCGATCACGCCGGTATTTGATGGCCAATGGCCCTCGATCGATCGCAATCCGGGCAACCGATCGATCCGCCTGCCCAATGGGGTGCGCGTCGATTTCGGTGGAGTGGCTAAGGGTTGGGCGGCCGATCGAGCCGCGCGGCGATTGGGCCGGCACGGCCCGGCACTGATTGACGCCGGTGGCGATATCGCCATGAGCGGTCCGTTGATCGATGGGCAGCCGTGGCCGATCGGGATAGCCGACCCCGCTAATCCCAATCGGCAGATCGGGCTGCTCCATGTGCGTAAAGGCGGCATCGCCACTTCAGGCCGCGATTATCGCCGCTGGCAACGCAATGGAGTCTGGCAGCATCACATCATCGACCCGCGCATCGGCCTGCCTGCTCAAACCGATGTGTTAAGCGCGACCGTTATCGGGCCAACCACGCTCGAGGCCGAAGTCGCCGCGAAAGCGGCCTTGATTCTGGGCAGTGAAGCCGGGCTGAAGTGGCTTGAGGCGCGCCCGCAGTTTGCCGGCCTGCTTGTACTTGAAAGCGGCCAGGTGTTGCACAGCAGTCGAATGAAAAATTATCTGGAGAGTTAAATCATGTCTGCTCAGGTTGTGACAAAAGACGAACTCGATACCCTGCCGCCCGCGATGTCCTGGCAAGCGTTGGTCGTGATGCTGTTGGCTGTGGCCTTTGGCGCTTTTGCCGCAGCAGTGATATTGCCCAATTGGCTGCCGGGCTTAAGCGCCTCGCTGCTTGGATCGGAACCCAAAGCCTATTGGTATCTCTCGCGTGCCAGCGCGATGATCGCTTTTCTGCTGTTGTGGTTCTCGATGGCCAGCGGCTTGATCATCACCAACAAGCTGGCCCGCGTGTGGCCGGGCGGCCCGACCGCTTTTGATCTGCATCAATACACCAGTTTGCTGGGCCTGGCCATTGGACTTTTTCATGCGTTGATTCTGATGGGCGATCACTACATTAACTTTTCGCTGGCGCAAGTGCTTATTCCTTTCACCTCAACTACATATCGACCGATCTGGGTGGGCATCGGGCAAGTGGGCTTGTATACATCGGCCATTGTGAGCTTTAGCTTCTACGTTCGCAAACGGCTCGGCCGCCGCGCGTGGCGCTTGATTCACTATCTGAGTTTCATCACCTTCATGTTGACACTGATTCACGGCATCACCAGCGGCACCGATAGTCCTGAAGCCTGGGCCCGCGGTCTGTATTGGGCCACCGGTCTGAGCCTGATTTTCTTAACCGTCTACCGCATCATCGTCAGCATGTTTGAGCCGAAGAAACAACCCAGACCCGCCAGGTAACGGTCGCCGATCTTTCCGCGCCCCGGCCTCCGAGAGAAGAGCGCATGCAATTAACCATCAAATGGTAGCCTCAACGAATCGGGGCGGCTGAAACTCAGCCGCCCCGATTTTACTTGATTCCCAGGTTTACTTAGCCCCCAAGTTTACTTGGCCCACAAGCCGCCAGTTTGCTCCAGCCAATCCGCGATCTGCTCGACCGCTTGCGGCACGTTGTTGTCGGACAGATCGACTTCCAATCTGGGCAAACACGATTCGGTCACGAGCCGGCGCAGCAACTCCTGCTCACGCACAAACAGATTCAAATCATCATACTGCGACGGCTTGCCGGACACTTTCAAGCGCTCGGTGCGAGCGGCTTCAAACGATGCCGGCGTGCGAGTGCAGAAGATCAGGCGGAAGCCCAGCGCATTCAAGCGATCTTCGATCCAGCGAAAATCGTAGTCTTTGCCATGCGTTTGAAGTTGATACATCCGTGTGGAAATGTGAAAACGGTCGATAATCCACGAATAATAACGCTGCAATTCAAACAGGCGCAGCCAGGTGTGATAGGTCTCCATCGCCTGCGTTTCTTCCTGCGGCTCGAAATTGATCAAGCCGCGTCCCCACGGGAAGTTGGTAAAAGCGCACCACTCAGCCGAAATCAGCGGCGAATGATAGCGATACTTGCGCGGCCCGACGATGCGCGGATGCTCGTTCAGCGCAAACGCGATGTCCGTCTTAAACGTCAGCCGCGTGCCTTCCAAAATAACCTTCGGGCACATTTTGCCAGACATGCTGCCTCACTCATCAGGCAGGGCCTGGAGCACCTTCTGCAGCGCGATTAGACTTGCGCCGGAATGCGCCCCTTCGATGCCTTGCAGGCTATATTTGCGATCGAATGGATTGGCTTGAAAATCGGATGAGTTCAATAATGCTGCCAGCTTCTCGGCAATCGCCGCGCGCTGATCGACATGCCACAGGCGCGCCGTCTTTGTCCAATAGACCGTGTATGAGTAATCGATCGGCTCGCGCGCTGCAACTCGTTCTTCGCGTTCGGCCTCGGCGGCTTGCGATTGGGTCAACGCTGTCTTCGGCAAAAACATTTGCTTCAGGACTTCGCGCCATGTGGTCATAGTTTCAGTTCCAGCACCCACAAGCCATGCTGATCAGGGTTGGCTTGATAAGCCGCCTGCGCCATCGCTTGCTGCAGCGGCCCGAAATCCACCGCCCCGTGCGTGACCGTTTCTCGATGATGTGACACAGCCAGGGCTTGCATCGACTTCGCCAATGCAACGATGGCCCCCGACTCACCATCGATGTGATCGATCTTGAGCCGCGATCCTTCGCCTTCGTCTTCATCGTCATCCGGTGAACGCAGCACAGCCCACGCCATGATCCGAGCCGATCGATCTCTAATGCCATAAACTCGTGCGGATTCAATCGCGTGGGCAAGGTCCGATTCTCGCAGTTTTCGCACTGACCATCCGAAACGACAGAGTCCGTGCGTGTAGCGCATCAACGGCGAATCGAGCCAGGGTTTGAGCGCGGGCAGATCGGCTGGGGCCAGCAAGTCCGGCAAAGGTGCGTCTGCGTTCGCGGCAGCAACGCACGAGATATAAGTCAGGATGTGCTGAAAACCGTTGCGCGCACCGAGTCTTTGACTGCCCGTGTTTTCACTGCCGGTCATATATCGAACGACCTGGCCGCCGAGGCGTCGTGCCAGATCGACTTGATAGCGGATGAGGGCTACGCCAGCGCCACGCTGCCGATAAGGCGCAGCGATCCGCAAACCTTCAAGCCACCATTCACTTTCACCCTGGTCGGTTAATTTGCTGATGCCGATCACCTGGCCATTCAGCTCGATGGCCGTGAATTCGCCGCGCGGATCGATCAGCCAGTCATCGAAAACGTACTGGATGTAATCGCCATCGTCTTCGCCCCACGTATGCGCCGTGAAATCGAGAATGCGCGATTTATCTTCGGCGCGGACGGGCCGCATCACAAATTTATCTGGCATGAGAATGTGCCTCTCGCAAAGCGTAGTTTACCACAAAGAAAAACCAGGTTTCGCCTGCTCCGCAGGAATCAGAAACCTGGTTTCGATAGTTATCTTTGTTTATCTTCGGTCGCGATTGCCGCCGCCGCGGCGATCACCACCGCCGGAGCGCGGCCGATCGCCGCCGCCACCCGATCGTGGCTTATCCATCTCGCGGGCTTGTTCAGGCGTGAGACCTTCGAGCACTGCTTTGCGGCTCAAGCGAATCTTGCCCTGCGAATCGATGTCGGTCACCATGACCATCACTTCATCGCCTACCTTCACGACCGATTCAACCGTCGGCGCACGATAGTCGGCCAACTGGCTGATGTGCACCATGCCATCCGTGCCGGGCACGATCTCGACGAACGCACCGAAGTCGGTGGTGCGCACGACTTTGCCGGTGTAGATGCGGCCAATCTCGACGCTCTCGGTAAGCGCTTCGATCTTCAAGCGCGCGATGTCCGCGCTGGCGCCGGTGGTCGCGGCGATGTAGACCGTGCCGTCTTCTTCGATGTCGATCTGCGCACCACTCTCTTCCTGGATGCTGCGAATCATCTTGCCGCCGGGGCCGATGATGGCGCCGATCTTCTCGGGATTGATGTGGATCGTCGTGATGCGCGGCGCGTGCGGCTTGAGTTCCGCGTGCGGCTCAGCGATCGCGCTCGTGATCACGTCGAGGATCTTCAGCCGGGCTTCACGTGCCTGGGCCAATGCCCGCGCGAGAATGTCCTTCGACAGACCTTTGATCTTGATGTCCATCTGCAAAGCGGTGATGCCCGCCGCCGTGCCGGCCACTTTGAAGTCCATGTCGCCCAGATGATCTTCCATGCCTTGAATGTCGGTCAACACCGCAAAGCGCTCACCATCGCTGATCAGGCCCATCGCAATGCCGCCGACCGGCGCCTTGATTGGCACGCCGGTGTCCATCAGCGCCAGCGTCGAGCCGCAGACCGAGGCCATCGACGTCGAGCCGTTGGACGACATGACTTCGCTTACCACGCGAATGGTATAAGGGAATTTCTCTTTCGGAGGAAGCACCGGTATGAGCGCGCGCTCGGCCAGCGCGCCGTGACCGATCTCGCGGCGTGATGAGCCGCGCATGGGCCGCGCTTCGCCGGTCGAATACGGCGGGAAGTTGTAGTGATGCAGATAACGTTTAGTGTCTTCAACATCGAGACCATCCAGCGCCTGCGCGTCCTTCAACGTACCCAGCGTCGCAATCGAGAGGACCTGCGTTTCGCCGCGCGTGAACAAACCTGAGCCATGGGCACGCGGGCTGAGATCGATCTCGGCGGCCAGCGGGCGGATGTCGGTCAAGCCGCGCCCGTCGGGGCGGATACCCCGATCGAGAATGCGCGACCGCACGACTTCCTTTTCAATGTCGTGGCAGACGAGTTTGACCAGATTCGAATCGATCTGATCTTTGAAGGCGGCCACGATTGAAGTTTTCAGCGCATCGAGCGCATCGTTGACTTCAGCTTTGCTGCCGCCCTTTTCGATAATGTCCGCGATGCCGCTGCCGATCTTTTCACGAACTGTAGCGAACACATCGGCCGGCACACCGAACTTAGGATAGGCTGTGTTCTTGGGCTTGCCCAACTGGGCGCGCATCTGATTCTGCAATTCGATCATCGGCTGCATCGCCTTGTGACCAAACTCCAACGCCTCAACCATCAGCGCTTCGGTCAGTTCGTTCGCGCCGCATTCGACCATGAGGATCGCATCGGCCGTGCCCGCCATCCGCAGATCGAGCGTACTGTTGTCCAGCTCGGTCAGCGTCGGGTTGACGACGAATTGCCCCTCGATATAGCCGACGCGCACACCCGCGATTGGCCCTTGAAACGGGATGTCGCTGATCGTCAAGGCCGCCGATGCGCCATTGATCGCCAGAATATCGAGTTGATGTTCCGTATCGGACGACAACGCCGTGATAACGACCTGCACATCGTTGCGCAAATCTTCGGGGAACAGCGGGCGCAGCGGCCGATCGGTCAGGCGGCAAACCAGGATCGCCGATTCACTGGGGCGGCCTTCGCGCCGGAAGAATGAGCCGGGGATGCGGCCCGCGGCATACAGCCGCTCTTCATACTCCACGCTCAGCGGGAAGAAGTCGATGCCTTCGCGCGGGGTGCGGGCCATGGTAGCGGTGGTCAGGATGAGCGTATCACCCAACCGAACGGTCACCGCGCCATTGGCCTGCCCGGCCAACTTGCCGGTCTCGACCGTGATCACATCACGACCGACCGTCGTAGAAAAACGTTTTGCTTCGTTCATTTGATTTGATCTCCAGAGGTCTAAGTAAAATAAGGCGGTGGAGGTCAGGGACTGGAGAGAAGGAAAATCAACTCTTAATGCATAATGCTTAATACCCAATACGCTTGATGTTACGCATTACGCATTATGAATTCTGCGTTGACCTTCTCTCTCTCCAATTCCTGCTCTCTCGGCCGCGAGTCAAGCTGCGAACCGAACCACGGTTTCAACAGCATCGATCAATCAGGGTATGTCAAGCCTCCTTCGTTACGAACGTAAACGGAGCAGATGGCGGAACAACGGCATCTACTCGCATCGAATCGTTTGCGGTAAGGCACTGGGTTACTTGCGCAGACCAAGGCGCTGAAGGATTTCCTTGTAGCGCGCCGGGTTGGTGCGGCTCAGATAGGCCAGATGGCGGCGACGCTGACCGACCATCCGTAGCAGGCCGTGACGTGACGTTTCGTCGTGCTTGTGGTTGTTGAGATGCCCGGTCAACTGATTAATGCGAGCGGTCAGCAGTGCGATCTGCACTTCGGGCGAGCCGGTGTCGCCTTCGTGTGTGTGGTACTCGGTGATGATATTGGTTTTCTCGTCTTTCGCCAGCATGTTACCTACTCCTTGAGTTTTATCACGCACGAAGCGGCTGTGACACTTCGCCGTGTATTGCCTGTGGACGAGATTCTACCATAGATCGAGAAAGGTCACAAACTTCGCCGGGGCCAGACTTCACAATACCAAAACCAAACGCAACCCAGCCTCGACTTTCTCAAGCAACTTTGGCGTCAAAGCACCAACGCGTTCGGTCAAAAGATTTTTGTCCAGCGTGATAACTTGAGAAACGTTTGCAATGGAATCTTGTGGCAAACCCGTTAACTTGCGGGGCAAAAAGACATTCCCAGGGGCCTCAGCCAGTTTCACGTTCGAGGTGATCACCAGCGCAATAACAGTTGCAATTCGGCTGCGATTGAAGTCATCAGATTGCACCACCAGCACTGGTCGCCGGTAACCGGGACCAGAACCAACCGGATCAGGCAACGTGGCCCACCAGATTTCACCGCGTCGCATTACCACTTTTCGCCCGCCAGTAAAGCCGATTGAACATTGATCAGCACTGAATCAAGTTCTGACGAGTCGGTTTGATAAACCTGGTTGAGCGCCGCAGTTACATCCCCGGTCTGCTGCTCGCTGATGTAATTGGTCAAAGCCACGGTGTAAAACTCACTCAAAGACATATTCATTTGCCGAGCCAGTTTTTGCGCGGATTTGAACACGGTACCCGGAATCGTGATATCCGTTTTCATAGCAGCGCGTCGGTGTTCAGAATCGACATGATACCCTGAGTGCGTTTCCTTCAAGATCTTGCTTTGAGGCTTAGTTGTTTTCTTCATGATCAAAAGTCTACATCATTTTGTTTGAAATGCAATGTGGCCGGATGCAGTGCGAACTAAAACAACCGGCCCTGTTCGAGCGCCGGTCGATCGACATCGTTCCACGGCAGCGGCTCGATCATCACCCGGGCGGCCACGCGGCGATGCAGTTCGCGGCAAATCAATGGCGACTGTGTTTCGTCGGGACAATGGCAGAAGGCGAAGACATCCGCACCTTCTTTCAGCCAACCGGCCAACCGATCAGCCCACTCGTCCAACAACGCGGCATTTGAATCAACCTGCGGATGTCCGATGTAACGCACGAACACAAACGAGGCCGTGCGTTCAGGCAGCAACGGCACATCCGGCTTGCGTTCTTGCGCTTGCGCCAGTTGCCGACTGATGTCGGCGTTACCTTCAATCTCGCGGATCGGGCGCGTGTCGATCAGCACCCGGGCGGCATCGTGACCGCGCAGCAATTCATTCAACGTGGTGTGATGCGGTTCGCTGAACCAATCGAGGTGGCGCACTTCGACCGCGAGTTTCAGTTCGCGCGGCCAGGCAGACAAGAACTTTTGCAGGTCATTGATCAACTTCGGCGAATAACGGGGCGGCAGTTGCAGAAACAGTGGTCCCAGTCGCGGGCCGAGGTCGCGCATCAGATCGATGAAACGCTGCGCTTCACCGAGATGCGGCATCAACAAGCCGGCGTGGCTGACGCTGCGCGGCAGCTTGGGACAGAAGCGAAAGTTCGACGGCGTATCCATGACCCAGCGCAATAGCGTTTCGATCGAGGGCGTGGCGTAAAACGTAGTATTGCCTTCGACCGCCGTTAGCCGTCGCGCATATTCTCGCAGGAAGTCGGCGTTCCTGGTGCCTTTCGGGAAAAAGTTACCAACCCAACCCTGGTATGCCCAGACGGCAGAGCCGATATGAAAAGTCATCGAGTCAAATCCAATTCACCGCAGAGATCGCGGCGCCTGGCACCTGGTGGGCCACTCTCTCGCCAGTGGCGAGGGAGACATGGCCCAGCCCACCGATGGTCCTGTGGAGCATCGGGCATGGGCAGAGTGCTGAGTCATTATGAATTCTCCGCGTCCTCAGCGGTTAGCATGGGACGTTGGTTAGCCTGACGACGAGAGACCTGGGTGAGCACGATGCCACTCAAGATCACGACGGCACCGATGGCGTGATAAATCGTCAGCGCATCGCCGCACGCCAGATAGGCCACCACCGCCGTGATCATCCACAGCAGCAGATCCATTGGTGTGAAGAGTGAAGTTCGATTCCTCACGCACGCGCCTCACTTCAGTTCTGCGCCGCATCTGGCGCAGCGTTGAACCGTCGAGCGGTAAGTGAGATCGCAGGCCGCGCACCGGCGTCGATCAGGGCCGGCAGCCGCTTCGATCGTTTGCTGCACCAGATCGAGTTTGAGGCCGGTGTTGATCAGCTTCTGCCGCACAAACTCGATTGGCGTGCCGCTATCCATATCGGCTCGCGCCTCGAGCGTCATGCGATCCAGCGGCATCGCCGGCGGCTCAGGCATCTTCAAGACGTCGGGCTGAAAGTTCGTGCTACACGTGGTACACCGTACATATTCGCCGATGGTGTTCAGTGGGAAAATTGGAATGAAGTACAGCGCGAAGTAATTCCTGGCCCGGCGCAGTTCGTAGTTGCGGCGCGTCTTGCACTGCGGGCAATAGAATTGCCCTGTCGAGAGCGTGGTATGACGAACACGATTGCCAAAGATGATGAACATGATAGGTCCTTAATCAATTCGGTCCGGTGAATATGCTTTGTTCCCATTACTACTCAGCCGGCATCCTGCGCCTGGTGGCCCACCGATGCGAAGCGTCGGGCATGGGCAGGCTGCGGTAGGCTGAGGAGTTACTTGTTTCCATTCTTGATCATTCTGCGTTTGCCTCATGCTGCATACAGCCCGCCTCACGTTTCACA
>JADGQE010000003.1 GCA_017882055.1 Thermoflexales bacterium | reverse complement strand
GATGAAAACGTACTGGCCGGTGCGACCCCGGAACAACTCAAGGTCGGTTTCGACGTGATCGGTCGTAAAGGCGATCCAATTCACGACGGCATCGAAGGATATGTCCTTGAGCGCGGCGCGGGCCGATTCGCGATCGCGGATGTCGCCGTGCAGGATGTATGCGCCGGCGGGAATGGGCCGCAAAGCCGTTTGGCCGCGATTCAGCAGATAAAGCTCGATGCCGCGTTCGACGGCGAGTTGCGAGCAGGCCGAGCTGATAATGCCGGTTCCGCCGATAAACAAGACTTTCATCGTTAGGAATCCTTCCCGAGTAATGTAAAGCGCGATCGATTGGCGCTCACCATTGTATGACCGAATGAATCAATGGTCAAACGTCGCCCGTAGTAGGTGACAATTGCCCCGTGAGTATTCTGGCAAAAGCGATTATAATTGCGGCACTTAGCCGCCATCGAAAGGAAACACAGTGAGCGAACAACTCTTATCGGAAACTGAACAGAGCGCAGTGGAAGTCGAGCCAAACAGCGCCGACTTCGATGAAGGGCAGGACGAGTCGTTGCAGGCACCGACTTCACGCTCCAGGCCGTGGTTCGCGCCCGCCTGGTTTTTGTTGGGCGTGATCGTCGGCGTGATCGGCTTTGCGGCTTATACGACTCTCACGGCCAAGCCCGTTGCGCTGGATATGACTGCGGTGCGCAGCGCAGCCCGCGATGGCACACTCGACGCGATCGCGACTTTGCAGGCTGGCAGTGGTCAGCCTGCGGCTCAAGCGCCGAGCGCGCAGCCGGTTGATCCATCGGCCTTCACGGTGCGCGACGCGAATCGACAGGGCGACAAAGCCGCCAAGGTCTCCATCGTCGAATTCAGCGACTTTCAGTGTCCCTATTGCGAGCGCTTTCACACAACGGTCGAAGCGAATCTGATCAAGCAGTATGTGGATACGGGCAAAGCCACGTTCGTGTATAAGCACATCGCCATTTTGGGGCAGGAATCGGTGTGGGCGGCCCAGGCGGCTGAGTGCGCCGCTGATCAAGGCAAGTTCTGGCAGTTCCACGATCTGCTATTTGACAAGCAGAGCGGCGAGAATCAAGGCGCGTTCAACAAAGACAAGTTGCTGGGCTTTGCGCAGGAACTCAAATTAGATATGACCAAGTTCGAGCCGTGCCTTAACCAGGATCAGACCGCCGATCGAGTGCAAGCCGATTCGCAAGAAGGCCAGAAAGCCGGAGTGCGCGGCACGCCCACGTTCTTCATCAACGGCAAGCCGCTGGTCGGCGCACAGCCCATCGAGGCTTTCCAGGCCGCGATCGAGAGCGCACTCAACGGCGCCCAGTGATCGATGTTGATGCGATGGTTGACTGATCCGCGCCGCTGGACGGCGTTGCTGATTGACGCGATCGGGTTGGGGTGATCTGGATGGATGCCTCGTGCGTGATCTTGCCCGAAATCAGTCACCTGATTTAGATCATTTTGTTGAGCAGGGGAGTTAGAGTATACTTGAACTACTTGATCGATCTTATTGGTGAGATTCGCAGATGCCAAATCTAAATCGACGTGATTTCCTGAAGGTTGCCAGTCTGACACTGGCAACCTCTTTTCTGAAACCATTTCCACCTGAAGAAAACGGTTTATCTAAGCCGACCGGCCTGGGGCGCGTGACGACCGGCTCGATCTGGGCTTACAGTGATCCGAAACCGGGCGCGGCGCGCCAGCGATTGTATTACTTCGACACTGTGCTTCCGATCTACGATTCGGTCAGCACCGTCGGCTTGATGTCGCACAATCCGGTGTGGAATCTAACGCGTGATGGCTGGGTCTATTCTTCGTGGGTCCAGCCCGTTAAGCGCCAGCTCAATCCGGTCGAGCGCGATATTCCGCCCGAAGGCTTTTGGGCGCAGGTCAGCATGCCCTACGTCGATATGCGTGTCAAGCCGGACGACACGGCCTATCGACTCTATCGACTGTATTACAGCAGTGTGCATCTGGTGGTGGCGCAGGTCGAAGATGCTGCCGGCGAAGCCTGGTATCAGATCAAACGCGACCAGGCGCCGGGCCAGCCGGCCTTCGTGCGGGCTGCGCCGATGCGGCGCATTCTGCCGGCAGAAATGACGCCGCTCTCGCCGGATGTAGCGGACAAAAAGCTCGAGGTCAGGCTCGGCGAGCAGCGGCTGTATGCCTACGAGAACGGCTTAGTGGTCTTTTCGGCGCGTTGCGCTACCGGCACCACTTTTACCATCGAAGGTGAGGGCTTCGTCGATTTCAGGACGAGCGTCGGCAGCTATCAGGTCGTTCGTAAACGTCCCTCAAAGCAAATGTCCGGATACCTGGGCCGCCCTGATCAGTATGATTTGCCTGGCGTGCCGTTCTGTACTTATTTTACGGGGGCGGGCGCGGCCGTCCACGGCGCATACTGGCACAACGACTTTGGACATCCGCGCAGTCACGGCTGTGTTAATGTGTTGGCTGAAGCGGCCCAGTGGGTGTATCGCTGGTCGATGCCGACCGCCGCTTACCATGATGCCTTGCTGGAAGTGGCGCGCGATGGCACGCCGATTGTGGTCGTGTAGGGTGATAAATGACATGCTCCAGCGGGTGATAGTGTGCTCTATTTAATTCAATTGCGTTGACAGTCGATATGGGCGATGGTACACTCTAGCCATCGAGTGCCTGTCTTACGTCGATAGGCTCACTTGAAAGGGAGATTAACAATGAAACCGAAGTTCTTGCTGGGTGGTTCGCTCCTGGCACTGGCCGCCATCGTCATGATCGTGACCGGTATGGCCGGCGGTGCGCAATATTTTCTGACAGTGACCGAGCTCCGAGCCAAGGGCCAGTCGGCGATTGACCAGAGCGTGCGCATTTCGGGCGCGGTGATTTTCGAATCGGTATTGTACGAAGTCCGCAACAACGAGCCGTATCTGGAATTCGACATCGTCGACACGGAGGATCAGATCGGCAAGCAAACGCCGCTGCGCATCGCCTACAAAGGCCCCAAGCCCGATCTGCTCCAGCCGCACGCGCAAGCCATTGTCGAAGGGCACCTGGGTGCAGACGGCAAATTCTATGCGGACAATCTGTTGCTCAAATGCCCGACCCGTTACGAAGAACAATTTCCGAACCAGGTACAGAGCAACTAATCTAGTGACAGAGAATGGGAATTAAAGAGAATGAGAGACGGGGGAGAGGGAGAGATTCCTCACGATCTCTCCCTCTCTTTGTATCTCGTTCTCTCTTTTATTGGCCAGGGATGAGGTGACGTATGATTGCAGATCTGGGCTTGATCGCGCTGGTGCTGGCAGCGCTGGCTTCAATCTACTCGCTCGTGACGGCGGCGATGGGTGGGCGCACCAAACGGGCTGACTTGATCGAGAGCGCGCGCCGGGCAGCCGTCATGATCGCGCCACTGCTGACCCTGGCGTGTCTGTCGATTATCATTTCCAATCTCACCGGCGATTACAGCCTGGAGTACACCTATCGTGTTAGCAACGACACTACGCCCACTTTGCTGCGTATCACGGCGCTGTGGGGCGGGCAAAACGGCTCGATGCTGTTTTGGTGCTGGTTATTATCCTGGTATGTGTTCTTCACGTTCCTGCGCCCGTGGAAATCCAACCTCGATCTTCAACCCTGGGTCAACTTTGTAGCGATCGGCACGCAAGCGTTCTTCATATTGCTGGTGATCTTCTACGCCAATCCCTTCGCCCGATTGTGGGTCGATGCGGCGGGTAACGTTTCGGCCGCAGTATTCCAGCCGGCTGGCTTGCGGGCTTATATTGCGCCCGATGGGACCGGCCTCAATCCACTGCTCCGTCATCCCGGCATGATCATCCATCCACCGATGTTGTATCTTGGCTTCGTCGGCCTGACGATCCCGTTTGCGTATGCGATCGGGGCAATGCTCGCCCGCAACAAAACCGATAGTTGGATCCGCGCTTCACGCCGCGCGACCTTGATCGCGTGGTTGTTCTTGAGTCTCGGACTGCTGCTCGGTGCGCGCTGGGCCTATGATGTGCTGGGCTGGGGGGGCTACTGGGGCTGGGATCCGGTCGAGAATTCGGCCTTATTACCCTGGCTGGTGGCCACGGCCTTCTTGCACTCGGTCATCATTCAAGAAAAGCGAAGCATGTTCAAGATCTGGAACATGGTGCTGATTCTGCTGGCTTTTTGCTTGATGGTTCTGGGCACGTTCGTCACTCGAACGGGCGTCATTTCTTCAGTTCACTCGTTTGCGCGATCGAGCCTGGGCGTGCCGTTTTTGCTTTTCGTGGCGATTGTCTTCGTCGGCTCGGTCGGCTTGATGATCGACCGTTCGAATTTGTTGAAGAGTGAAAACAAACTCGACTCGTTGTTCTCACGCGAAGCGGCGTTTGTGCTCAATAACTTCGTGTTCGTCGCGATCACCTTCACGGTCTTCGTCGGCACTTACTATTCAATGTTCTCCGAGTTGTTTACCGGTCAGAAGTTGACGGTCGGACCACCGGTCTTTAATCAATTGCTCGGGCCGCAAGTGGCCGTGCTGGTGCTGTTGATGGGCATCGGACCGCTGGTGGCGTGGCGCAAGTCATCGCCTGAGGCGCTGGGCCGCATGAGTTGGAAATCGGCCTTACTGGGTGTGGGCGTGATGATCGCGTTGTTCGCGCTGGGCATTAAGCCGTTCTGGGTGCTGCTCGGCTTCGGTCTGATCGGTTATACCGCCGGTGTCACGTTCAGTGAATACTGGCGCGGCATGCGGGCGCGCCATAAGCTATCGGGCGAGAACTACCCAACGGCGTTGACGCGGTTGTTCCAACGCAATCGACGGCGCTATGGAGGTTATTTGATCCACGTCGGCGTCCTGGTGATGGGCATTGGTGTGATCGGTTCGCTCAACTTCCAACAGCAGACACAGCGCTCGATGGAACCGGGCAGCTCGGTCACGTTGGGAAATTACACGCTGACGTATGATCATGCGTTAACGTGCGATCCGACGTCTACGATGCCGCCCGACTGCGCGGATTGGTACAAAGATCGCGGGCGTGACATCGAAGTGATTGCCGGGTATTTTACGGTTTCACAAGCCGGGCAAGCGCCGGTTGAGCTGACCCCCTATCGCGAAGTGTTCTTGAACAATACCGGCGAACTCAGTCCGCCCGGTGTGCTGACGACGATCGGCGAAGACCTGTATGTCATTTTCCTCGGTGAGCAGAGCGGCTTTGGCACAGTCAAGGTGTTCATCAATCCGTTGATCCAGTTCCTGTGGTCGGGCGGTATCGTCCTGGTCATTGGGACGATCGTCGCGATGTGGCCGTCCGCGGCCGAGCGGCGTGAAGCGGTGACGATGCCCGAGCGCGTGGCTGTTAGAGGAGTGGTGCAGTGATGCGGCGCAAGTTAATCCTGCTCTTCGGGCTGATGCTGATGATCGGCCTGTTGATCTCAGGTGTCGCGTTGGCACAGGATGGTACACCACCGCCCCCTACGGCCAGGCCGGTCACGTCTGATGATGTCAATCGCATTGCCAGGCAGATGTATTGCCCGATTTGCGAGAATGAGCCGCTGGATGCGTGCCGCACAGCAGCGTGCGCGCAGTGGCGGGCGCAGATTGGGCAGCTGTTGTCCGAAGGTCAGACTGAGTCTCAGATCAAACAATACTTCGTCGAACGCTACGGTCTGCGCGTCCTGGCCGAGCCACCGGCTTCGGGTGTGACGCTATGGTTGTGGGTGCTGCCCGTTATCGGATTGGTGATCGGCGGTGCGTACGTCGTCATCTTGATGCGCCGGATGCGGGCACGCAATACGGCGTCCGTCAAAGCCGCGGCTTCCGCACCGAAACTCTCGGACGCGGGTGATTATGCTCAGCGCGTTGAGCGCGATTTGAAGAATTTCTGAATAAAGGGCAGGTCGGCATACTTCGCGCTATGCCGACTTCGCGGCTAGGGACATGGATGTGATATGAGCGAATCCGAGGTTGATGAAACGAATGCTGAAGAACAGCCCGCACGATCTCCGTTGCGGCGTTATTTGCCACTCGGCTTGGTGGTGGCGTTCGTCGCGTTTTTGGCGTGGGGGCTGTTCACTCGCAATGAAACACAGCCCACATCTGGCGCGGCGGCGCCCGATTTCACACTGGCGTTGTTCAATGATTATCCAGGCAATATCGGCAAAACGCCGGTGAGTCTGGCTGATCTGCGCGGCAAAGTCGTGCTGATCAATTTCTGGGCGTCGTGGTGTATTCCGTGTGCTCAAGAAGCGGCTGATCTGCAGGCGGCTTATCAGCAATACAAAGATCGCGGCGTGGTTTTTCTGGGTGTCGATTATCTGGATGCCGAAACGGATGCCCGCAATTATCTCAAGCGCTTCAATATTGACTATGCCAACGGGCCGGACCTTGGCACGGTGGTGAGCGGGCGGTATCACATTACGGGCGTGCCGGAGACCTATATCGTGGACAAAGCCGGCATTATTCAGTTCACTAAAATCAGCCCGGTCAATCAGGCCGAATTGGCCGCTGTCTTCGAGCGATTATTGAAGTGATCTAAATTCTTCATTCTGAATTCCGTATTCTTTATTCTGCTTTCTGAAGCGAGATCGCCGTGGAAATATTGACTATCATCATCGGACTTCTTTTAACAGTTGGAGTTGGCTGGTACATCGCACAACCGTTGACCCAGAGCAAACACGCTATGCTATCGAAAGATGCAGGTGTAACCCCGCCCGAAGTGCAGCGTGATTTGTTGTACGCCCAGATTCGTGAACTTGATCTGGATCACGCTACCGGCAAGACCAACGACGAAGATCACAATCAAATTCGTGCGGAGTTGGTGGCGCAGGCCGCCGATACCCTGCGCCGGATCGATGGCCTGGCCGCTCTTCCTGAGCCACCCTTGCCTGGCGCGCAGCCGATCGCAGTTACGATCGACGACGACCTCGAAGCAGCGATCGCTGCTCGGCGCAAGAAGGGCCATCGAGTTGTCGCTGCGTCCGATCGAGAGGCCGAGCTCGAAGCGGCCATCGCGGCGCGGCGCAAAACCTCACCCCAGGCGCCCGCCAATATCGATCAACAAATCGAGTTGGCTATTGCCGCGCGGCGCAGTTCGGCTCCGCCGCTGAAATGCCCCAACTGTGACAGGCCGGTCACGTCCGAGGATGTTTTCTGTTCTAAATGCGGCGCGTCTCTTCAGACTCAAACAGCCAGGTAAAACTTGCTCATGAATCGACTGATCACATTCTTTCTGCTTTTGCTGTCTGCCATGATCTTAACAGCCTGCTCGCTGGCTGCCCCGGCCCCGGTTTCGACCGCGCCCGTCAATCGGCCGACCCAATCTGCCAACCAGGAACCGCTGCAACTGCCCACGCGCCGCCCGAATGCGGCCGATGGGGCAGAGTTGTTTGCTCAACATTGCAGCGCCTGCCACGGCAATCAAGGCCGCGGCGATGGCGCACGCGCTGCCCAGATTCAGGCGCAGAACGGCAGCCCGGTGGCCGATCTCACTGCGGACACCATCGCCCGCGCGCAGACGCCGGAGCAATGGTACGCCACCGTGACGAATGGCCGCCTCGATAAATTGATGCCGCCATTTGCCGGTGTGCTTAACGTCGATCAGCGCTGGGACATAATCGTCTATGGCTGGACGCTGTCGGTTCCGCCCGCGCAGATCGCGCAGGGCAAGCAAGTGTACGCCGCCCAATGCGTTCAATGCCACGGTGAAAAAGGCCAAGGGGATGGCCCTGATGCCAAAGGCAATTTGCCTGACTTCACCAACTTCTCGACGATCGTTTCGATAGCAAGCGGCACGTGGGATCAGTCGTTGAGTACATCACATCTGCCGTCGTATGCTGGAACGCTCAGCGTCGCCGATCAACGTGCCGCGATTGATTACGTGCGCTCGTTCGCTTACGACTATCCCACTAACCTCACGCCTTCAACACAAGCTGCGCCATCGGCGGCGTCGACCGGCAGCGTGACCTCGACGACCTCGCTCACAGGCACGCCGCCTTTGCCGGGTACCGTTGATGGTTATATTGTGAATGGCACCGCCGGTGCATCCACGCCCGGTAATCTACCGATCACGTTCTACGTTTTCCCCGGCGGCACGGGTAACACCGTGGTGACTCAAACGCTTCAGTCCGATGCGCAGGGTCGATTCGTCGTCAACAACGTACAGGCTTCGCACGGTGATCTGATTGCCGCGGGCACGACCTATAACGACTTACAATTCCACAGTGAACTCGTGCCGTATGCCGCGCAGATTAGCATTACCGTGCCGATTACGGTTTACGAAAGCACCACCGATGCGTCGAAGATTCAGATTGAGACGCTGCACATCGTCGTCGTGCCGGATGCTAACGGCTTACAAGTCAGCGAAATCTATGTGCTGTCCAATTCCAGCGATCGCTGGGTGGCGGGCTTCGGTCAGCCGATCATGCACCTTGGCTTGCCGGTCGGCGCGCAGAACTTCTCGATCGATCCCAATTCGATGCTGCCCGATACGCTGGTGCCAAACGGCGATGGACTTGACTACTACGAGGCTGTACCGGTTGGATCGGGCTCAGCTCAGATCATCTATCAGTATTCATTGCCCGGCGGCTCAGCCGTGCTCGATCGACCGCTCTTCCAGAATGTCAGTGTCGTTAACATGCTGATCGAAGGCGATCCGGCGCAAGTGAGCGTTTCCAGCCCGCAACTGACATCCGCCGGCCCGCAGACGATACAAGGCAAGACTTATCAGCAATACAAGGGTGCGAATCTTGCAGCGGGTCAAACGCTTTCGATCACGATTGGATCGGCCGCGGCCGGGGCGAGCCTCAGCTGGCCCGTGATCGCCGGAATCGCCCTGGTTGTGGTTGGCGTGGTGGGACTTGTGTTGTGGCTGCGTTCACGACGGAAGCTGGCAGGTGCCACGCTCGATCTGGGCGGCGAGCGCGAGGCGCTGCTCGATCAGATTGCGGCGCTCGACGACGATTTTGAGGCGGGCCAGATCGACAAGATCGATTACAATGCCAGGCGTGCGCGCTTGAAAGCGAAGTTGTTGAAGTTGATGCAAAATAGTAATGAGTAATGCGTATTGCGTACTGCGTAAAATAGTACGAATTACGCAGTACGTATTATTTTGGTTGCTCCTCATTGATTACAGCTAAATCTCTTTCCAAACAATTCGGCCCGTTGTGGGCGCTGCGCAGTATCGACCTGGATATTCGGCCCGGCGAGTTCACGACGATCGTCGGGCCGAACGGCGCCGGTAAGACGACGTTGCTGCGTATATTGGCGACGCTGAGTCGTCCCACCTCCGGGCAGGTTTCGATTGCCGGACATTTATTGCCCAGGGGCGCAGACGATGCGCGCCGTCACATTGGTTTACTTTCGCATCTGCCGCTGCTCTATGGTGATTTGACGGCGGAAGAAAATCTGCGCTTCTTCGGCCAAATGTACGATGTGCCGAACCTCAAAGCGCGAATCGACGACCTGCTTGAGCAAGTCGATTTGTCTGAGCGGCGGCACGATCGCGCCCGCACGTTCTCGCGCGGCATGCAGCAGCGTTTGGCGATTGCCCGCGCCTTGATGCATAATCCCTCGATATTGCTGCTGGATGAACCCTTTACCGGCCTCGATCCGCATGCCTCAGATCGATTGGAGGAATTGCTGCGCGGCCTCAACGACGGCCAACGCACGGTGGTGATGACCATCCACGATCTCGACCGCGGCTGGGCGATGTGCCAGCGCGCGCTGGTGCTGGCGCGCGGCAAAATCGTGTATGATGCCCGGACAGCCGATGTAGACGTGGCGACCTTCCGGTCCGAATTCCGCCGGGTGACGCAATGAGTTATCTGCGCAAGGTTTTCATCATCGTCCGCAAAGATTTGGTCACCGAGCTGCGCAGCCGTGAAATGATCTTCAGCATGGGCGCCTTCTCGGTGCTGGTGATTTTGCTCTTTGCGTTCGCCTTCGATCTGCGCGTCACCAAAGCCGGCACGGTCGCGCCGGGCGCGTTGTGGTCGGTGATCGCCTTCGCCGGAATGCTGGGCCTGGGCCGATCGATTTCGGCCGAAATCGATCGCGGCAGTTTCGATGCCTTGCTGCTCGCACCGGTCGATCGCAGCGCGATCTTTTTCGGGAAGGCGCTGGGCATTATCGCTTTCATGATGATTGTCGAAGCGGTGATCCTGCCGCTGTTTGTGATCTTTTTCAATCTGCCGTTCGTTCAACCGCTGATCATTTTGATTGTCGTTTTGGGGACGGTCGGCTATGGCGGCATCGGCACGCTGCTCGCCACGATGGCGGCCAACACGCGGCTGCGCGAAGTGCTGCTGCCGGTGCTGCTGCTGCCGATCGCCATTCCGGCGCTGTTGGCCGCTGTGAAATGCACGGCGGGTGCACTCGATGGCCGTGATTTCGCTGAATGGAGCAACTGGTTCGGGCTGCTGATCGCATTCGATTTGATCATGCTCGGCGCAGCGTTCCTGGTGTATGATTTTGTGGTCGAGGACTAAAACTCACCACGAAGACACGAAGGCACGAAGTTTTCTTAGAGACTGTTTCTTAAATGGTCGATTCTGTCATGCCCGAACGCTTTTGTCGGGCATCCAGAGTGACGATGGGCAATTAGCACTGGCCGGGCGACTGGATTCCCGCCAAAAGCACGCGGGAATGACGGGCAACAAGGCTTTAAGAAACACTCGCTTAGTGTCTTGGTGCCTTCGTGGTGAAAATCCTGCCGATTAGTGGGTGACTATGTTTGAAGAAGCGTTGTTGAAAATTGCCGCGCCACGTTTGAAAGCGCAGGATTATGAATACGATCCAGCCTTGCGTGAAGGCAATATGCTCTTTGGTCTGCGCAAGCGTCCTGGCGATGATGTACAAGCCATCATTCAGTTTCAACGGACTCGCACGGGCGATGCGTTCACCGTCAATTTGATTCGCGCCAGGTCGCATGACGTTCAACCGCGTCTCTACGGCGGCTACGACGGCGCGCTTGGCGGACGGTTGAGCCACGTGTTGTGGTTCGTTCATCAGCTGCGAATTTACCCGCAATCTGAACACTGGTGGGCGGCCGGCAGCGCTGAGGACCTGCAAGCCAGTCTGGTTGACGTGGTCGATCAATTGAAATGCTACGGCATTCCGTGGCTGGAAGATCCGCAAGCCAGGAAGCCATGGGAAATGCCGACTCATCGAGGCGCAGAGTTTCGATCGGCTTTGCAGCGATTCATCGCGCCGGAACTTGATCGGCTGGGATATCGATCGGAGACGCAGCACTTAGCGTGGAATTATCCGTATCCTTACTTCGTGAAGCCGCTGGCCGATGACGGGTTGGCTTTCATCGAATTCCGGCAGGTCTACAGCCTCGATCCGGATCGATTCGAGTTTGACGTTCGCTTGCAGCGCAAGCGGAGTCGCGATCCGTTGGACGTTGCGAAATCTTCAATTGCCGGGCAGCAAATGTCGTTGGGACAATTAGTCTGGAAGGCGCAAGGCTCACCGTCAGCCGCACAAAATCCTATCGCAGCGGCCAGGTCGCTGACATGGTACTACAGTGACCGATCTGAATTGGAAGCGCAGTTACTGGCGGCTTTGGAGCAAGTTAAGCGACACGGCATCACGTGGCTGGAAGATCGCAAATCGGGGTAGAATTACCGGTAGGGCAAGCGTCCGGCTTGTCCGATGAACATCAGGGGAGGAGATTGTTGCATGTCGCAGACACGAGATCGAATTACTGTGCCATTGATTGTGATCACGGCGATCTTCATCGCCGTCGCGACGTACTTTGCCTTTGGCTATGCGCCGACGGCCGATGTATTGTCGGGCAGTGATGTGCAGCGCATTTTTTATTTCCACGTGGGCATCGCCTGGATTGCGGGGCTGGCGCTGTTCGTTACATTCGTGTGCAGCCTTCTCTATCTATGGCGCGGCGAGCAACGCAAGTACGACATCATCGCCTCGGCGTCGGTCGAGATCGGCGTCGTGTTCGGGGTCATGGTGTTGCTGTCCGGGATGCTGTGGGCGCGTCCGGTGTGGAATACATGGTGGACGTGGGATCCGCGTTTGACGACGACGGCCATCACGGAGTTCATTTATGTGGCTTACTTGATGCTGCGCGGCGCACTTGACGACCCGCAGCGGCGCGCACGCTTCAGCGCGGTCTATGGCATTATCGGTTTCGCCAGCGTGCCGATCACGTACTTCTCGACGAAGTGGTTCAACACAATCCACCCCGATCTGTTCGACGGCCAAAATCTTTCACCGCTGACTGACCATATGAAGCCGGCGATGTTTATCTCGCTGGCGGCGTTTACGTTGGTCTATATCCTGTTGGTGCGAATGCGGGCCAAAGTCGAACGTACTTCGGATGAAGTGGCACAGCTGAAGCAAGAAGTGATGTCAATTAGTAATTAGTAATCAGCATTCAGTATTCAGTATTCAGATCGTTAGAGGGGAGACCTTCCATGAGTCCTGAGATGAGCAACATCGTTTCATTTTTGATTCCGGCCTACATCGTCTTCTGGTTGATCACGTTCCTGTATGTGTTTAGCATCCGGTCGCGCCAGAAGAACCTGGAGAAGGATGTCGAGACACTGCGGATGCTGGTTGAGAAGAAGAAGAGCGGCAAATTATAGGCGTGAGTATGTCATACGCAGGTGGAAACTATGACAATCGTCGAATTGGAAAAAACACCTCTTACATTGCGTGAAGCGGCGCAGCTGGCGCGCGACGGGGTGCTTATCCTGACCGAGGATGGCAAACCGGCATTTGCATTGGTGGATGTTAAAGACGATCTGGCGCTTGAGGTGCTGGCTTTGAGTCGCAACGAATCTTTCATGGCTTATCTTGACGAGATTAGCGAACACGCCAAAAGCGAACCCACCTATTCACTGGCGGAACTACGCGAGAAATATGCTGCAACGTTGCCGCCTGACCAGGAAAGCCTTTCGTAATGATTGGCTGGTAACCTTTCGGCACGGTTGATTATTGGAGAACGTCTCATGGCTTTACGAGCGGTGCCAAATAACCCCATCACCTTCACGGCGCGATTCCAGACGTTTGTACACGCGCTGTTGTTTATGCTTGGTCTATCGATCGTCATCGTCTTCGGCTTCGGCGGAATTGCCGTATTTGGCTTCTTGACCGACTTTGCTGTGAAGGATGTATTGACCCGCATCGGCGGCATTGTGGTAGTCATATTTGGACTGCATACACTGGGCGTATTCAAGATCCCGTTTCTCAACTACGACACGCGCCGGCAGTATAGCGGCGGAGCCAGCTACGGTTCATCGGTGATGATGGGCGTGTTCTTCGCGGCCGGTTGGTCGCCCTGCATCGGGCCGACGTTCGGAGCCATTATTACGATGGGCATGAGTCAAGCGCAGGCTCCGGCGGCCATGATCCTGGCCGCGTTTTATGCGCTGGGACTTGGTCTGCCGTTTGTGATCATGGGCTTGCTCGTCGATCGGGCGACCGGAATTCTGCGCCGGCTCAAGCGTTACCTGCGTGCCTTTGAGATCGTTACGGGCTTGTTCTTGATCGGTCTGGGTATCTTGTTGTTTAGCGGCCAAATGACACAACTCGCAGCCGCAGCTTCGCGCGCGGGCACATTTATCGACACGAGCACAATCGATACCGGCGTGAATATTACACTGCCGCTGGCGTTTATTTTGGGTCTGTTGTCATTTTTGTCGCCCTGCGTGCTGCCACTCGTGCCTGCCTATTTGGGCTATCTCGGCGGGCGGGTGGTAAGTCAAGTGGCGGCTGAAACTCATTAAGATGAATGACATTCCCGTCCATCGATCTCGTCCGCGCTGGATTAGCGTCGTGCCGTTGATTGCTTCGTTGCTGGCGATCGTATTCGGTGCGCTGCTCATTATCCGACCGGCGATCATCGCTCCGGCCGCACCGTCCCCTGGCCTCACAGGCTCAGTCAACTCGAACGCTCGCATGCCGAAAGAAGGCGAAGTCGTCCCCGACTTTCAACTGGCGACACTCGATGGTCGCACAGTGAAGTTGTCCGATCTGCGTGGGCATCCGGTGCTGATCAATTTCTGGGCGACGTGGTGCGGGCCGTGCAAAGAAGAGCTGCCGTTGATCGTCGATGCGTATAACTGGAACAAGGCCCAAGGCTTCCGTGTTTTGGCGATCGATTCGACGGCCTTCGATAATCTGGATGACATCCACAGCTTTGTCGCGAAGTTTAACATGACGTTCGATGTGCTGATGGACAGCGACGACGCGATCAGCACCAGCTGGAACATCATGGGGCTGCCCAGTTCGTTCTTTGTGCGTTCGGACGGCACGCTTGCCAAGGTCCACGTCGGCCAGATGACGGCGGATCAATTGAACGAATATATGAAGTTGATCGTGACGAATTGAGTTTTGAAGTTGGCGGGATGATCCGATGCGGCGCAGGAAAAACCCAATTTATCCTGCGCCGCGGTCTTCTGCATAAGATGAATGAGCGTATAATATGGCCGGTTTGATCTTTCATGCTCAAAATTCTAAATTCCAGACTCTGGATTCCAAATTCAGGAGTTCCCATGCCTGCCCTCCCCAACTTCATTCTCAAGCGATTGTATGTCAAAGCAAGCCTTGTCAATTCACCGGCCGGCGTCGAGTTCGCGCTGCGGAACACCATTGGCAACGGATCGGTCACGCGCTTTGTCGGGTTGGAAGTCGATAAGAAAGTCTATGCAGCTGAGGCGTTGACGATCGTTTTTCCGGATGGCTCGACGCGATCCGGTGATAGTGTCACGCCCGCAGCACCGCTGCCGCTCTCGTCCGGTGTAGCGGTGACGATCCGCGTGGACAACGTGCGTTTATCGCCCGGCCAGCACGCGCTCAAAATTCGTTTTCTGACGCTGGAGATGGGCGCACTCGATATTTCCGTGTCGGATGTCGTGGGCGAGAAGGTAACTACATCTACATCCATTGGCCCATCCGTTTCCTCAGCCCTTGTTTCCTTTTCTCCTGCTCTTTCTCGTCCAATCAAAGTTGCCCTCATCGGCGCGGGCAGTACGGTGTTTGCGCGGCAGTTGATGACGGATCTGCTGGCAACGCCCGGCCTTGAATCCGGCACGTTTGCGCTGGTTGATATCGACCCGCAGCGACTGGAGCTGGCGCACCGCATCGGCGAAAAAATGATCGAAGCGTCGGGACGCAAGTGGACGGTCGAGGTCACCACCGATCGATCGAAGGCGCTGCCCGGCTGCGATTACGTGATCAACTCGATCGAAGTGGCCGGACTGCGCAACGTCCGGCCCGATTACGACATCCCGCTGAAGTACGGCGTCGATCAATGCATCGGCGATACGATCGGTCCCGGCGGAATTTTCAAAGTGCTGCGGACCGGCCCGGCCTGGCTGGAGATTGTGCGTGACGTCGAGCGTCTTTGCCCGCGCGCGATCGTCATGAACTATACCAACCCCATGTCAGCGTTGACCTTGCTGGCGCTGCGCGCGACACGCTTGCAAGTGGTGGGCGTGTGTCATTCGGTGCAGGGCACTTCGCAGCAGCTGGCCGATTATCTCGAAGTGCCGTATGCCGAACTGCGCTGGCAGTGCGCGGGCATCAATCACCTGGCGTGGTTTACCGAGTTGACGCATCAGGGTGAAGACATGTACCCGCATTTGCTGGAGCGTATGAAAGATCCAGAAGTGTACGAAGCCGATCCGGTGCGTTTTGAGATCATGCGTCACTTCGGCGCGTTCGTGACTGAATCGAGCGGGCATCTCTCGGAGTACGTGCCCTATTTCCGCAAGCGACCTGATCTACTCAAGCGTTATGCGCGCGGCGGCTATCGTGGCGAGAGCGGCTTCTACGCCAATAACTGGCCGGACTGGCGACAGGGCGGCGATGATTCGATCCGCGAGATTCTCGAAGGCCGCGCGCCGCTGACCATGCAGCGCAGCGAAGAATACGCTTCGTATATTGCCGAAGCGCTCGAACTTGATCAACCGCAGGTGATTCACGGCAATGTGCTGAACACGAGTCTGATCGATAACCTGCCGCAGGGCAGCTGCGTCGAAGTGCCGGTGCTGGTCAATGCCACCGGCCTGCATCCCGTTCACTTCGGATCGCTGCCGCCGCAAATGGCCGCGCTCGATCTGGCGCACACCTCGGTGCACGAGCTGATGGTCAAAGCCATACTCGATCGCGATAAGCAGGCGGCGCGTCACGCGCTGTTAATCGATCCACTGACGGCCGCTGTCTGCTCGCCCGAAGAAATTGCGCGGATGTTTGAAGAGCTGTGGCAGGCTGAGCGACGCGATCTGGCCTACTTCGATTGAGCGGGAAAACCTTGCGAGGGTCGGGCTTACAGGTTGCCGATCGATCTGGAAACCCTCGCAAGGCTTGTTCTGGTTCTGCTGCCAATCGCATGACGGTGCTTAAACGATTCGATTGCGCAATATGCAGCATGTCAGTTGGTCTGCTCCAACCTTTTGTGTGGGCCTGGCCTTACTTTGGGCTTGCCCTCTTACACTAATAGCGGCATAATAGCATTTAGCCAGGTCGCTTGACGGAGATGTCCATGCCGGATCAGACGGGGTCTGCCTCGGACAAGAATAGCTCACCTAACATTCCGCCGGCGGTTCCAAATGTCAGCGGCGGGATCGATCTGCATCCAGGCGGTGATGTGAACATCACCGGTGATGTAGCCGGGCGCGATGTCACCAAGGTGACGAATGTCGGCATGCAGCCTGAAGCGGTGCGCCGCCTGGTGATCACCGTTGCGGCGATGGTGTTCGCGACGGCCGCCTGCTTTTTTACCGGCGGTATTTTCGTCGGCAGCAAAGTTTTCGCAGCGCTCGATCGAAACGTGAACTCTCGGCAAGAAGCGGCAGATTCCATGCAGGCCAAGCTGGAGGTAGTGCAAAACGCGCAACCGGGGCAGACAGTTCCACTCATCTTCGGTGAAGACGAGTTGAGTTCATATGTGCGTTACGTGCTGGGCGATCACCTTGGCTTTAGTCCCGATTCGGGCCGGGCACGCTTTGTCGAGCCGGGGTTGATCGCAGTGGCTGGAAACCTGAAGTCGTTGGGGAATTTGCCCGTCGTCGTCACCTTCAAACTGCAAAACGATCCCAATCAGCAGCTGGAAGTGGAGAGCGCCGCGGTCCGGTTAGTGTCGGTGCCCAACAGCAACTTCGGTTGGGTAGCGGTGCCAACCGGATTGGTGTCGTCGTTGACGAATCAAGTTCCGACCTTGTTCAGGCCGGGCTACGCGCCGGTCTCAGTGCAGGCGGCGCCGGCTCCAGGGGGTGATTGGACCGTGTCAGTTCATCGGCAATAGGCTGACGAAAACATTGGTTGCGGGTGGATCGATTGAGCCCGACCAAAGGTCGATCCAGGTTATGAAGGCGTAAAGTGGTGTTGGGAGGAGATGAGATTCATGGGCGGTGTGTTTGCTTTGGTTGGGGCGGGGGAATTTTTGGATACAATGGATACAGTCGATCGGCATTTGCTCGATCTGGCTGGCGGCTCGAAAGTGGCGGTGCTGCCCACAGCCTCTGCGCCCGATGGGCCGGGTGTGCCCGAACGCTGGGCCAAAATGGGGATCGATCATTTTGATCATTTGGGTGCGCAGACCGACGCGGTGATGGCGCTCGATCGAGCGGCCTGCAGCGATCCGGCCATGGCCGATCGGGTCAGCGCGGTGAATCTGGTTTACTTTTCCGGCGGCAAGCCCGATTATCTGCGCGAGACACTGGTCGATACGCCGGTATGGACGGCAGTAATGTCGGTGTTGGAGCATGGCGGTGTGGTAGCCGGTTGCAGCGCCGGAGCGATGATTCTGGGCGGCTACGTGCCGAGCTTTACGCTGCGCCTGGGCGTGCCGTGGATTGGCCGGTGGCAGCCGGCGTTTGCGCTCGTGCCCAATGCGATTGTGGTGCCGCATTACAACGAATTTCCAGAGATCATGGTCAATCTGATGTTTGGCCGCCGCCCGGCCGGATCGTTTTTGATCGGCGTCGACGCGCACACCGCGCTGGTCGGATCGAATGGCACGTGGACGGTGCTGGGCACGCGGCGCGTCACGATTCGGCACGGGCGCGAAGCCAAACGCTATACGCAGGGACAATCAGTTTCAATCGACGCTTGAACGGGGGCAGGGTGGATCTCAAATTCTTACACGGACGAATCGCCACGGCGCTGGTGTTGTTTGCGTTCATCGCCGGGGTGTACGGACTGATCGAATATTTTCGCAAACATGAAATCAGTCCCAGTTATTGGGGCGTGATCGTCGTCGGGAATCTGACGGCAGTCGGGCAAGGCATCATCGGTTTGATCATGGCGCTGGGCGGCGCATCACCCGCGCGCGACTGGGTCCACATCTTATACGGCGTGGTGGCGTTGATGTGGGTTCCGCTGATTCACTTCTTTAATCGAAATCGCACCGGGCGCAGTGAGACGTTGATCGTGGCGTTGGTGTCGCTCTTTGAAGCAGGCATTGCGCTGCGGGCTATCGCCACGGCGTGAAACCGTCGCCCGGACAATGAAAACGTAGACAAATTGAATGTTAGGTCAGGTCTGTCATGAGCGAAGAACCCCACAAGATACTTGTCGTCGATGATTCACCTCAGGTCTGCAAGGCGCTGAGCGACGTATTGACTATGTCCGGCTATTCGGTACGAACGGCGCCCAGCGCCGAGCGCGCGCTGCAGATCATCGAATCGGCCCGCTTCGATCTGGTCATTACGGATCTCAAGATGACGGGCCTGACGGGCATGGATCTGGCGAAGAAGATTTTCGTGCAGCAGCCCGGTACGCCGGTGGTCATTCTGACCGGCTATGGCGATATGGACAGTGTGATCGGTGCGCTGCGATCCGGCGTGGCCGATTATTTGAAGAAGCCGTTTTCGCTGGATGAGGTGCTGTCCGTCGTCCAGCGCGAAATCGTCAAAAGCAAGACGCGCAGTGGCCGGCCAACCACTCAAGCGGCCAAAAGCGAAAAGCCGCCGCGTCTATACATCTTCGGTCAGCGCGATCTTGAGCAGATCGAGGCGGCGTTGTCGCGGCTGCGTGCCCAGGCTACGGCCGAATCGGCGATGCTGGTCGAGCAGGCCGGTTACGTGATCGCTGCCAAGGGCCGTGTAAGCGGCTCGGACCTGGATCCCTTATCCAATTTGATCGCCGATGCACGCTCGAATTCGGCTTCGCTGGCGTCCCTATTGGGCGAGACGCAGGACTTCGCTACGAGTTACATGGAAGGCCAGCGCATGAGCGTCTACACAACCTCCCTTGGGCGTGGGTTGTATTTGGTCGTGATCGTTACCAAAACGATTAAGCAAGGCTTGGTCACGTTGTACGCTAAAGAGGCTGTGGCCGAAATTGATAAGATCGTGCAGCGCGCCACGGAATCGATGCAGCGCCAACTCGGTCATCCGGTCAGTTCAGCCGAGACTGCGGCCATGCAAAAAGAGATGGCCGCGCGCAAAGTCGAGAATGTGTTTGAAGATAAGACTGCGTCCAATAAGCCGGCGACTCCGCCTGAGATGAAATCGATGCCGGCCACCGTCTCAACGATTAAGTTCAAGAAAGATCAGCCCGCGCCACACATCGTTTCGGGCAGCGCGACTGCGCCGGCTTCAGCGGCATCACGTGAGCCGGGCGAAAGCGCTTCGGCGACGCTCAGCTTTGAAGAGGCGATGCGCCTTGGCTTGCACAACCTGGGACCAGAGCCTGCTGCAACAACGCCAGAACCTGAACCGGCTCCCGCGTCACCGTCCGCCGGAGTGCCGGCGGTTAGCTTTGAGGAGGCTTTGCGGCTTGGCCTGCTCAATTTCGGCGATGAGCAGCCTGCGCCGCAGGATGTAGCTGCGCCGCAAGATTTACCTGTGGAGCCAGAATCACCTTCAGCGCCGGCGGTTAGCTTTGAGGAAGCCCTGCAACGCGGTCTGCTCGATTTTGGCGACGACAAACCAGCGTAGTAGTCCACCAAATAAATTATGAGGGGTAGCATCGGGCCTCGTGCCCGTTAAACGCCGACGAGCGGCTGGACTACAACCCATCAAAACTTTCGTGGCGGACGAGTAGACCACTTTGCCTGAAAGGGCCGATTGAAGTTTGAAGCCGCGTTCTTTTCAACAGTTGAGTTATTACCAGTTCGATGCGCTGTCCGATCGCCCCGCTGTTTTTCACGGAGTTTTTACCCGGCTTGGCGGCGTGAGCCGCGCCCCGTTTGAGTCGCTGAACCTTTCTCGCTCGGTTGGCGATGATTCTGCCGCGGTGCAGGAGAACAATCGACGCATGCTGTCGGTTTTTGAGGCTGCGCCCGATCACGCGGTGACCGCGTGGCTGGTGCATGGCCGGTCCGTCGCTGCCGTGACTGCCGCCGATGGCGGCACCTTTCGCAAAGAGACCGATGCCATCATCACCCGCGATCGCGGACTCACGCTGACGATGCGCTTCGCCGACTGTGTGCCGATCGTTTTTTACGATCCGGTGCGCGGCGCGATCGGTCTGGCGCATGCCGGCTGGCGCGGCGTGGCGGTCGGCGTGGTGCCCGCCACCGTCGAAGCAATGCAATCCACCTATGGTTGCGCTCCGCGCAATATCTGGGCCGGCATCGGCCCGTGTATTGGGGTCGATCGATACCGTGTAGGCTCCGAGGTTATCGAGGCAGTCTCGGCAGCGTGTCCCACAGAAGCCGCGATTGTTCGGCGTCAACCGGATGGCAGTACGCACCTTGATCTCAATGCGGCAGTCGTCTCGCAACTGCGCGCCTGTGGTGTAGGGCAGATCGAAGACTCAGCAATCTGCACCGCATCGAACACGACCGAGTGGTTCTCGCATCGCGCCGAGAACGGCAAAACAGGCAGATTCGGCGTGGTGATCGGATTGCGTGGCTGAATATTTCGCGTTGCGTGCTACGTGAATATGGAATACGCAGTACGGATTACGACGTGGCTCATGTCGCTTCAAGATAATGTTCATCGAGTTCAAGATCGCATTGCGAAGGCCGCCGCACGCGCCGGGCGTGATCCGGCCTCGATCGTTCTTGTTGCGGTCAGCAAGACGCAGCCGGTGGAAGCCTTGCTTGAAGCCTATGCATTAGGCGCGCGGCACTTCGGCGAGAACCGCGTCGAAGAGGCCGCGATCAAAATTCCGGCCTTCAAACAAGCGATCCCGGATTCGCCCGTGGTCTTTCACATGATCGGTCATTTGCAGAGCCGCAAAGCGGCTGAGGCGGCCGCGTTGTTCGATCGGGTGCACTCGATCGATAGCCTGAAGCTGGCTCAGCGGCTTGATCGATTTGCGGCGTTACTGCCCAAAGTTCTGCCCATTCTGTTGGAAGTGAATGTGTCCGGTGAAGTCAGCAAGTATGGCTTCGATCATGCCCGGCGCGAAGAATTATTCAGCGCGGTCGAATCGATCGCGCTGCTCACGCAGGTTCGCCTGGAGGGATTGATGACGATGGCCCCGCTGGTCGCCGATCCCGAACAAGCCAGGCCGGTTTTTCGTGTGCTGCATGATTTACGCGACGCGCTTGAAGCGAAGTATGCAAATGTGCGGCTGCCGCAGTTATCGATGGGTATGACGGATGATTTTGAAGTCGCTATTGAAGAAGGCGCAACGCTGGTGCGGATTGGGCGAGCGATCTTTGGGGAAAGGATGAAGGTGCAGGGATGAGGGATGAAAGATGAAGGCGGAAGGATGAAGGATGAAGGATGAGGCCCTCTCTTGGTCGTTTTGTCTCCAACTTCCAACTTCCAACCTCCAGCCTCTAAACACAGGTGACCCATGCAAGCCGTCGGTTTAGTTCGCACGCTGTTTGAAATCTATTCGGTGATTATGCTGATACGCGTGCTGAGTTCGTGGTTTCAGGTCGATCCGTACAGTCCCGTGATGCGATTGTTGTATCAGGTGACCGAGCCGGTCCTGGCGCCCAGGCCATACCCAACGCCATGCGTTGGTGGCCCGCCAGGCGCCGGCGCACGCTCAATAGCGTGCCGCAAACCGGAGGGATGGACTTCAGCCCAGTGGTGGCTTTAATTCTGTTGCAAGTGCTCGAATCGATTGTAACCAGCGCATTGATTGGCCGCTAATGGATGATTTGCGATTGACCGCGAAGGCAGAGGATGTAACCTTCTCGGTGCGCTTGACGCCGCGCGCCGGCAAAAATGAGATCGTCGGCGTTCAAGCGGGTGCGCTGCGTGTGCGCTTGACTGCGCCGCCGGTCGAGGGCGCGGCCAACGCGGCGCTGATCGAATTTATCGCGGAACGATTGAAGGTGCGCAAAAGCGCCGTGTCGATCGTCAGTGGCGAGAGGTCGCGCAACAAAATCATTCGCGTGAGTGGCATGCGCGTCGAGCAAGTACAGGCGGCGCTGCAATTGGCCTGAATGACTGCACTTTATTGCAGCTGCGGAGTGAGCCTCACGACGGGAATACGGCGCGTCGTCTTCTGCTGATATTGGAGATATTGCGCATTCTGGCGCGTCACCCGCTTCCACAAGCGATCATATTCTTCACCTTCTACCGAATGCGCGTCAACGGACAGGGTCCGATCTTTTACCTGGATCGTCGTGCGTTTTTGGTGCAGGATGTTACGATACCAATCGGGATTCGTCTCGCTACCCCAATTGGAGGCTACGAGTAGAAAGTTGTTGCCATCACGAAAATAGGTCACCGGCGTGATGTAGGCTTTGCCTGACTTGCGTCCCACGCTGTGCAACAGCAGCACCGATTGCGGTCCCAGCTGACTGCCTAACCGTCCCCGTGATATTCGATAGATTGCCACATTGAAGCTGGTAAATGCTTTTGTGAAGATGCTCATTCGGATTCCGTCCCTCACCTGACTCTGTTCCCTATTACAAAGTATAGCAGCTTGCTCAGTACTTTGCCCCTTGACATTGACGCTGCGTCATAGTTTATAATCTCACTCGAGGCAAGTGATATGGTCTACACCGTCAAACAACTGGCGGACCTGGCTGGTGTCAGCGCCCGCACTCTGCATTACTACGATGAGATTGGGTTGCTCAAGCCGGCGGCCCATGGCGAGAACGGCTATCGCTATTACGACGATGCCGCCGTGCTCAGGCTTCAGCAAATCCTGTTCTTCCGGGAACTGGATTTCAGCCTGAACGAAATCAAAGACCTGATCGATCGGCCCGGATTCGACGTGACATCGGCTTTGGAGGCGCACAAGGTTGCGCTTCAGCGGCGAGTCGAGCGGCTCAAGCGCCTCATTCATACCGTGGACAATACGCTGTTGCATTTGAAAGGAGAAAAAGAAATGAGCAAGCGACAATTATTTGAAGCGTTTAGCGAGGAACAACAGGCCGAATACGAGAAAGAGGCCCTGCAGATGTATGACCCCGCTGTCGTGAAGACCTCCAACAAAAAATGGAAGGCCTGCACCGCGGCAGAGAAACAACGCATTGGCGATGAAGGCAATGCGATCTATACAGATATTCTGCTAGCCATGCCGCAGGGCGCATCCTCGTCCGAAGCGCAGGCCGGCGTGGAACGCTGGCGTCGTCACATTGAATACTTCTGGGTCCCCAACGAAGATCAGTTATTGGGGTTGGCGAATGGCTACAATGATGATCCGCGTTTCAAAGCCAACTTCGACAAGATTGACCCGCACCTGGCCGAGTTCATGCGCGAAGCAGTGAAAGTCTACATCAAAAGCAAAAAGAAATACGCGTGAGGGCGAACTATGTGTTCGCCCTCTTCACCTGACAAGGAGAAAAATGGCCGAAGAAATCTATCCGATGCCGTCGTTTCCTACGCTGATGGTGAGTGACCTCGAGGCATCTGCCAATTTCTATCAAGATGTGCTTGGTTTCAAACATAGCTTTACCATGCCGGACCGCTTTGGACGGTGACACCAGGTCAGCTTGGGGAGACGGTCTGCTGCGAGCGTTCGAAGCGCAGTTGCACGCAGGTCATTCGTCCCCAGGCCGAAGACCGACAGGGCCAGGCCAGCGAGATGAATGGGCTCAATCTGTCCTAACTTGATTCTGCCGTCTTCTTGCAAGATTGTACAGTAGTAGGTTGCATGCCCGTATCAGCCCCGAGTGGTTGAATCTCAAAGGGGTTTTTCTGCTAGCGCATACTCAATCGCCTGTTCCATCGTCATCGCCCGGCCCTCGGCCCACAACGCGTCGAACTGCGCCGGTTCGATCAAGGCCCACACCGCAGCCAGTCCGCGCGGAAGACTCGGGATAATGAAGCGGCGAGAATTCTCGCCGCTTCATTAGTTACAACGACTTGAGTCTGCTCTTAGACTAGCGCAGGACGATCGGCAGGAAAACCAGATAGCCGTTCTGAAACTTCACGTTATTGTCCAGGAAAGCAGTGACCCAAGCCAGTGGCGCATTCCAGTTGATGGCGACTTCGTTCGTCGAATACGATTGGAAGTTGTCGGCGTAGCAAGTCTGGAATGACGGGCAGCCGCTAGGATAGAGACCCTGTATGTAGGGATCTTCCAGGTTGCTGTCAGGCCCGCCCGACACGACACCCGGCGGCGGTGGCGGATAACTCGCATCGGCCTGGTGTGCCCAGAAGCGATGATGCGGGTTCTGCAAGGGATTCTCGCCATAACCTGAGATATACGACTTGTCATTCGGGTTCCGGCCCAAAATGTAGTCCATGCCCAGACTGACCGCGTTGAGATAGGACACGTCGTGCGTAAAGTCATAAGCTAACCCAAGAATGAGCATGTTATTCAACACCGACGAGTTGGAGCCCCACGGGTAACCTCTAGCTTCCGGCGCATACGGCAGCCGATACCCTTCGCGGCTGAGCGCTTCGGCGTAACCCTGCGCCACTTTCACGACATTGGCGCGAGCCTCTTGTACATCTTGTGAGGGCAGTGAGTTAGGCACGACTGCCAGCGAGAGCGTGCCCAGGGCTGCCGTATCACCCCACCACATGGCCGAGCTGGTGATGACGCCCGTCCCGCTGATGGGCGTTCCCGGCACTTGCTTATAGTATTCAGAGGTTGTGGTGGGCGTCAGATATTTTGTATTGCCGGTCGTGATGTACAACTCGGTGGCCGCCCAGTAGAATTCATCGCTGACGTGACTATCCTCGTAAGCTCCACCGCCGGTGAAGTTGATGCGCGCATACTCAGCGGGATGGGCGACAGCGGCATCCCAAGCCGATTGAGCTGCCGCCAAACACTGATTGGCAAATGCTGCATCAATGCCTTTCCAAATGCGGGCACATTGAGCGGCAGTGGCTGCCATATTCAAAGTGGCCGCGGTGCTGGGTGGATACAGATAGCGCTTCTGCGGATCATTCGCCGGCGCCATGGGGATGCCCGTCCAGGCCACATCGTGCAGCTTGTGATGCACCATGTTGCTGAGGTCTACACCCTCGACCGTGCCGGAGAGCGGGACTTGCATCGAGAGCATGAACTCAAGTTCCCAGCGAGCTTCGTCCAGAATATCGGGCACGCCGTTGCTCTGCTCCGGGATGTTCAGCGATCCATCGGCTAGAGCGGTCAACGCGCCGGGGCCGCCTTCATATTTGGCTCGCTCGTATTCGTTGAGTAACGTCCACACGGCAATGCCGCCGTTAACCACGTACTTGCCATGATCGCCGGCATCGTACCAGCCTTTGGTCACAGTCAAGGTGTAGTTGCAGCCGAGGTACTGCACATTGTTGACATCTTTCTGATCGAAGCACGGCACATTCGCATCGCCTTGATTGGGCGCGACGTTGACGTGACCGGCCAGGCGCGCCCACTGCGGATCGCTGACGTAGGGCAGGGTGATAGCGATGCCGCCGCGAGTTTCATAGAAGTAGTGCAGCGCGTCGTACTGAAGTTGTTGATAGACATCGTCGCTGATGTCGAACGGGTGGCTTTGATCGTCACTCACGACGAGCGTGTAGCTGACTCCCGGCGTAGTGTAGGCCGAGAAGTCGGCGAGCTGTACGGTTTCACTTGACGCCACGTTGAAGCCAAAGACGCTCGTCGTGCCAGAGGCCACGACCGTGCCCGTGATATTCTTCAACGTCCATGACAACGGTGAAGTCGCCGTCGTGCTGATCGTCGCAAACTTTGGCGCGTGTGTTAGATAGCCCACTTGATTGGTGCGAACGGGCGGAATGACCACGACCGTCGGGGCCGGCTTAGGCCCAAGCAATGACACCTTGTCAAAGTAAGCGGTATATATTCCCCGGGTGCCCATCTGGAATTGAAATCCCGCTGCCAGATCATCAAAACTCGATGTGAAGTTGAAAGTGTAAGTCAGCGGGCTAGTCGTCAAAGGCACAGATACCGCAAAGTAATTTGTATATGCTCCGCCATCTTGCTGCAGCTGTGCCGTCAAGGTTACGTCCTGGCTGGCCCATGCGACGACAGTCAAGGTGTAATAGTCGCCGTTGTAAAGAGGAATGTTATGCTGGCCCAGAAGCACGTCCCACGGATTGACGCCGGGGTTGAGCACGAGCCCATTGAGCACGCCACTATTCACTGTGACGCTGAGGGAATCGGTTTTCCACCAGGGTGCCATGGTTGTGTCGAAGCCGCCGTTCACGAGGAGCTCGCCCACAATCATTGACGGCGGCGGAGGAGGAGCCGCCGGGCCGCGCAGTGATACCGAATCTACAAAGAACTGGAAGGCGCCCAGGCCACCCAACTGGAACTGAAGCGTTGCCGCTGGATCGGCGTGGCTGGACGTGAAGGTCATGGTGAAGGTTTGAGGTGACGTGGTCAGGTGCAGCGATCCGCCGAAGTAGCCAGTGTATGAACCGCCGTTCTCTTGAATGACCACCGGCACGGTGAGCTCGGTGCTGGCCCAGGCTCGAACGGTCAGCGTGTAAGCGCCACCGTTCTGAATCAAGATGGTGTTTTGTCCCAACAACGCATCCCACGGATTAGCCGCGCCGCTGGGCACAGTAGCGGTCAGTAGTCCGCCCGTAACATCGTGGGTCACATTGGGAGTCGTCCACCACGGATCGAGGCCACTGCTGAAATCGCCGTTGGTCAGCAGTTCGATGTCGGCGGAAGAGGCGGCCGGCTGAGACATCCTCGCAGTTTCGTGGGGATTGAACGGGTTGATCGGCGCAGCCACGGCTGCGTTCAAAATCAAAAATGTGACGAGCAACGCGCTTAAGCAGGCCGCGAGGGTGAGCGTGATCGATCGTACAGGTGTTGCTTTCATGATGCGCTATCTCCTTATGCTGGGATTGGGGAAACGGTGAGGAAGATTGAAACGTCTATCAGGGGGTGAGACGTGATCGAGTGTTGTACTTATAAGCTGCTCCTGTAAACCAGTGCTTGACAACACAGTGCATGACAACACTTTGATCTAACCACAAGAGCAGGGGCGTTCGCAATTCAATCACTGGCACAGTAGAGGTACAACAGGGGTACTGAGGGGAGCAGGAAGCGGTAAGCAGTGATCAGTCAAGAGTGGTGGGGCGCAGCGCCTGGGCGACGGCTTGCGTCAGCGTAAGAGCCGGTACGGGATCCTCAGATGGGGCTTCTGACAGTTCGCCACGGCGAACATGCTCTTGAAAATCAACACGCTCCAGGGGAGCCATGTGATCACGTCTGGCCCGAAAGATGGGTTCGGCCGATCGGAACCAGGAAGCGGCGCTTTCAGCCTGACCCGCGTGCTTCACTTCGTGCGCCAAGCCGATCAGGCACCAAGCCAGGCCGTACTCTTCGTCCAGCTTTTGAAACAACTGCAGGCCCTCTACAAAATGCGCCACAGCCGCCTGCGAACGATCGCGCTTCTGATTGATTTTGCCCAGTTGAAACAGGCACCAGGCGCAGCCTTCTGTGCCGCTCAACATTCTGAATAGAGACAGACTTTCTGTGAGCTGTATCGCCGCTGTTTCATCCTCACCGGTCATTCTGGCGATGACGGCCAGACGATAGAATTGCCAGGCGCTGCCCCACACCTCATGCGCGCCCTGAAAGACGGCCAGGCTTTTCTGATGGTAAGTTAAGGCCTGCTGGTAGTCGCCTTGAAAGTACGCGACTTCTCCCAAATTGCTCAAGGCCCAGGCAGCACGGGCACTCCCGGCCAGTCCTAATTCGTTGAACAGATCCAGACTCTGTACGCCATACGCCACGGCGTCTTGATAACGACCTTGCAGCCGCGCGGCCTGTCCCAGATGGTTGAGCACGCACGCGCTGCCGACTTTGTCTTCCAGACTTTCAAAGAGAGCCAGACTTTGAGTGAACAAATCGATGGCAGCGTCGACATCATCCTGAGACCAGGCCAGTAGCCCCGCATCGTTCAGAGCCTGGGCGAGCTGGGGTTTGAAGCTTGAGGCGTCGGGTTTGGCTAAAACCTTGGCTGTCCACGTGCGGCCCTCTTGAAGGTAACCGCGCACCAACCAGAATTGCCAGAGAGCAGTCACAAAGCGTAAGCCGATCTCGGTATCCCCCGCTGCTGAGCAGCACCACGCCAGGGCCGCGCGCAAGTTGTCATGTTCCATATCCAGTTGCCTTAACCAGGTCGAGCGCTCGGGGCCTTGTAGTACAGATAAGGCTGTCTCTGCGAGGCTAAAATAGTACCAAGCGTGTTGGCGGCACAGCGCTGCTAATTCTTCCTTGGCGGCCAGACGTTCCAGAGCGTATTCGCGCAGCAGCTCCAGCATGGCAAAGCGCGGCTCGTCAGCTTGATTCTCGGTCCGGTGCAGCAAGCTGTGATCGATCAACGCGGCCAACGTGGTGAGACTGACGACTTGCGCTGCCGAAGAGACGGCCATCGGAGTTGCGGCCAACCGATCGGCTTCCGGCTTCTCACAGATGGCGGCGATAGCTTCCAGGGTACACCCACCGGCAAACACGCCCAATCGGCAAAAGAGCACTTGCTCACGCTCGTTCAGCAGGTTGTAACTCCAGTCGATCGTGTGGCGAATGGTTTGATGCCGGCCGGGCCGATCGGACGCGCCATTGGCCAACAGATCGAGCGGGCCATCGGGCCGCGCGGTGGTCAATCGGGACAACAGAGATTGAGCGGTGAGCAGCTTGATGCGCGCTGCGGCCAGCTCGATCGCCAGCGGCAATCCATCTATTTGAGCGCAGATCTTGGCGATCACGTTGGCGTTTTGAGGGGTGAGAGAAAAATCGGCCTTGACCGCTTGCGCGCGCTGCACAAACAACGCAATAGCGGGTGACAGCAGCAGGGCTTCAGGCGAGATCGCTTGAGCCAGGTCGGGCAGCAACAACGGGGCCACGGCAAACTCATGCTCGCCTGTGACGTGCAGAGCCGCCCGGCTGGTGA
Organism: Thermoflexales bacterium; assembly: GCA_017882055.1. Lineage (GTDB taxonomy): Bacteria > Chloroflexota > Anaerolineae > Fen-1058 > Fen-1058 > JADGQE01. Next base: position 1,921 of record JADGQE010000003.1, on the reverse strand, counting down.
CAAGAACTTTGACGCCTGGGGCAGACATTAACAGGCGGGCTACCTGACGGGCGGCGGGCAACACCTGTTCGAAATTGTCGAGCACCAGCAGCAACTGCCGGTCGTTTATTTCATCCAACAGCGCTTCAAGCACGGGCTGTTCGCGCAGCTCTTTTAATCCGGTGGTCTGAGCGATGGACCTCGGCTTGCCCAGTTTCTGGACGATGGTGGGAATGACCGAGTGCGGATCGTTGATGGCCGCCAGAGAAACAAAGCACACGCCGTCAGCCAGCTCAGGCTGCAAGGTCAGCGCCACTTGAATGCCCAGGCGCGTCTTGCCCACGCCGCCCGGGCCGGTGAGGGTGACGAGGCGCACCTCGGGGTGACGCAAGATGGCGCAGACATTCTCGATATCTTGAGTACGACCGATTAAGGGTGTTAGCGGCTGTGGCAACCGCCCTTCATGTTGTGCCAGTCGGCGGCGCGTGGAGCGCATGACGGAGCGCGGCGCAGGCGTGATCAGATCGGGTGACATTTCCGGCCGGGCCAGATGCATAAAAGCGCCGTAGTCGTCGGCCGTAATTTTGAGGTGGCGGGCTAACAACTCGGCGATCTGGGATGACGGGCGGCGTACGCCCCTTTCAATCTTCTTGATCGTCTCGGTGGAGCAGGCGACATGCTGCGCCAGTTCAGCCTGACTCAGGCCCAGTGCCCGCCGTCGCTGCTTGACCCAGGCGCCAAAGGTCATGGTATCCATCTCGTCAAGTCCCCGGTATGTACTTTGATTATACACCGAGTACTACGGGCGGTGTGTGCCGATCGGCAGGCCATGTTTATTTGTGGTCATTCTGTTGCCTGACTCCACGCCGATAGATCCGTCCTAAATGTTGCCCCGCAGCCAATCGATTCTTCATGTGCGACCCTAGCTGTAACCATCATATCATATTTCGATGACCCGCTGCTCGTCGGGTGAGATGCGCAGTCCGCCGTCGAGCCAGAAAGAATCGATCGATCCGGAGATGTCCCGATTGCCGTAGCCGACCAGATTGATATACTGTTGCATCTTCTCATGACCGACCCGCCGTGCCGATTCCTGAAAGTACCACACCACCGAGTTTTTGATCGCACTGCGAAGCGTATGATCTTGATTCCAGGCCGCTATCGGGTACGTCGTACCGTCCCATTTGATCACATAGTCAGCATCGGGAATGACGCCGGACTCCAGGCCGATCATGGCATTCATCACCTTGAAGGTAGAGGCGGGGATGAATTGCCGGGCGCTGCGATCGGGATTGTAGCGAATGAAGTGATTGTGATTCTGATCGTACAAAACGAAAGCGCCCGTAACGTTGAAGGCCTGAAAGTTTTTTCAAAATCCGATCGGACTTCGGCGATGGGTGCAGGGCTCGGCGTTGGAGTCGATTGGGTTTGGGTGCAGCCGGCCAGAAGGATTAAGGCCAGGAAGATCACGCCGACTAATCGATGCGATGACTTGAATGATTGCATGAGGTATTGATTCCTTTTTAATTCAGAAACCTGGTTTCTTTCGACCAGGTGTTTTCGGATCAGTCGCAGACAGTACAAATAATTCTCGTGCTCGAAGAAGATCGGCTGGAAGTTGTTGCCACGATTATACAGATGGTAGTATTCACCTGCGCGAAAGATGATCTGACGATAGGGCATTAGAAACCTGGTTTCTTTCAGCTAACGCGGAATGGCTTGCCCTGTCCGCTGGCCGATCGTTTCGAGCGCGGCGAAGGCGGCGTCGCGCACCGAGCGATCCGGATCGAGCAGCAGTTGGCGCAGCTTGTCGTGGTGGCCCAAATCGCCGATGTCGCGCAGCGTGTCAATCGCGGCGACGCGCACCGGCGGCTGGCCTTCGTCAAGCGCGCGCAGCAAGGCGTTGACGGCCTGCCGGCCCAGGCCGATGCCAATGCCCTGC
>JADGQE010000063.1 GCA_017882055.1 Thermoflexales bacterium | reverse complement strand
GGCGCGGCGAGGGCCAGGATGTTTCCGCCGCCATCGACGAAGACCACTTCTCCGGTCACCGCCGAGGCCAGATCACTGCACAGCCAGACCGCGGTATTGCCCACATCTTCGATCGTGATCGCTCGGCGCAGCGGCACAACTTCTTTGTACATGCCGTGCATCATCTTGAAGCCGGCCACGCCCGCAGCGGCCAGCGTGCGGATCGGCCCGGCGCTGATGGCATTGACGCGAATACCCTGCGGGCCGAGATCGTACGCGAGGTAGCGCACACATGCTTCGAGCGCAGCCTTCGCCACGCCCATCACATTGTAGTGAGGCACCACTTTTTCAGAACCGTAATACGTCATCGTCAGCACATTCGATCCGGCGTGCAGCACCGGCCGGGCGGCTTTGACCATCGCCACCAACGAATAGGCGCTGATATCGAGGGCGAGTTTGAATCCGTCGCGCGATGTCTCGACGAACGGCTTCGACAGATCCTCGCGATTGGCGAAGGCCACCGAGTGGACCAGAATATCCAGCGTGCCGTATTGCGCTTGCCACTTCTTGAAGACCGCGGCAATCTCGTCGTCTTGCTGCACGTCGCAGGGTTCGGCAAACGTCGCGCCGATGCCGGCCGCCAGCGGCTTGACTCGCCGCTCGATCAAGTCACCGATCGATGAGAAGCCGACTAGCGCGCCCTGAGCATGCAGCGCTTTGGCCACTCCCCAACCGATTGAATGATCATTTGCCACGCCAAAAATCAGTGCCTTCTTGCCATCGAGTAAGCCCATATCCAAAGTCTCCTTATTGGTGATCGGTCAACCGGTAATTCGTCATTTGGTTATTTGGAAACAAAAGCGTTATCTTTCAACCAGTAGCGCCACGGCTTATTCAACCACGGCTCCGGCGTACTGCCCAGCCCGATCCGCGGACCGCGCGCGATCGATCGGCCCGGTATCGGTTCGCCCGGTTCGATCCACAGATCGCCGGTGCGGTTGCATAGATTAACACCATTCATAGCCCGATCGATACGCAGTGCCTGGGTCAATTTGGCCGGGCCGCTGCATAATTCCACTATCGGGCGTGCGCCGCCGCGATTCAGCGCCATCCGATCGATCCCGTCGATCGGTTCCAGCGCCCGAATCAGCACCGCCGCGGGAAAATCGATCGGCTCGCTCACCACATTCAACATCCAATGCATGCCGTAAGTGAAGTACACGTAGGCCGCACCGGGCCGGCCAAACATGACTTCGTTGCGGCGCGTACGGCCAAAATGCGCATGGCAGGCCAGATCTTTCTGACTGATATAGGCTTCGGTCTCGACGATGAGGCCGGACAATCGCTGCCCGTCAATCTGGCGGACCAATTGGCAGCCGAGCAGCGACTGAGCCAGGCGGCGCGTAGGTTGCAAATAAAACGATCGAGTGAGGTGCATAAGAAGTTAATCAAGGATCAGGGACTAGGGATCGGGGATCAAGATATTCACCTGTCCCGATCGCCTGAACCCCGATTGACCAATCCCTGATCCCCAGCATTTCAAGAGTTTACCTTACTCATCTCCATTTGGCAACAGACATCCACGCGGTTATAATTAGCATCTAACCTAAGGAGCTATCATGTCTCGACCTGCCTTGTTCGTCCGCGTGTTGATGGTTGTCGCAGCCGGCCTGCTGATGCTGGTCACCCGGCCCGGACGGCCGATCGGCGCGCAGAGCAGCCCCCTTGCACCGGCTCTGGAGTCGCCGGTCGGGTCACTGACTCCACGCGCCACACCATCACCGACTTTGACGACCACGCCAAAGGTTACTGCGACCCTGACCTCGACGCCGTTGCCTACTTTTACGCCGCTGCCCACTTTCACGCCGCTACCGACCAATACGCTTGTTCCGCCGGTATTGAGCATAGCAACGCCAACGCCGCCCGCAGCTCAGTCGATCGGGCTGGGCCCCATCGACTCCACAACTCTCGTTCTGCTCATCGTCGGCGGTGGCCTGCTGCTATTGCTGTTATTAATCATGGTCGCATTCGCGCGGCGAGCGGCTCGACGCCGTCGTCATTTGCAGGCCACGCAGCCGGTGCCCATCGTCGCACCGACGACCCAGGCCCCGGTTCTCGAATTCACCGCTGCTTCGGGCAAGATCGTCGGTTTCGAGTTGAACAAACCCCTGCTCACGCTGGGACGCGCTGACGACAATGATATTGTCGTGCCGGATTCGGTGCCCAATGCCGATACGGTTTCAAATCATCACGCGCAAATTCGACGCGAGCAGGAAGAACTGGTCGTCGTCGATCTGGGATCGCGGAATGGTCTAACGGTCGATGGCCGGCACACCAATCAGAACGTGCTTCAGGACGGTGATCGGATCGGCTTTGGATCAGTCGAAGCCATTTTCCGGGTACCCACGCCGGACGGCCCGCAGGGGCAGAGGAGCGCAGCATGAAGTGCACCAACTGCGGCACCCAGAACACAGATGACGCCAGGCACTGCCGCCGCTGCGGCGCGGTGCTGCCTACTTCCAGCGAAGTCACTCAGCCCACGCCAGTCGCAGCGAATGACGCTGGCGGCACACGCCCGCCTGGCTCCGATCAACGCACTGGCCTCGGCAACACGCGACCGCTCGTCGACGACACCATCCCCCCTGTCAATCACACCGCCGAACCGCAGAGCAACGCGGCCGCCACCCGGCCGCTGCCGCGCAACCGATTATTCTTTGAAGCGCTGCCGGAAGGCGCGATCCTGTCGGATGGTCACTATCGAGTATGCTACCTGATCGAGGAATCACCGCTGCTGAATAGTTACTCGGCGGTCAGCCGCCAGGCCCTGATCGAATGCCGATCGTGCGGCTTTGCCCACAACCACTACGGCGATCAATTCTGCAAGCAGTGCGGCGCGAGCCTGAGCGATCTGGAGCCGCACTACCCCAATTTCATTCTCAAAGAAAGCGCGGCAGCGGATGCCATCGCCACCGAGCGGCGACTGGCCGAAATGAATTTGCACCATGGCGGCGCGCTGCTGCCGGTCGAGACTTTTTCCGAGGTGATCTTCGGCACGCGGCGCTTCTATGTGATTTTGCCCGAACCATCGCCGTTCACCGGCATCAATTTACCGGAACAGCCCGAAACGACCGACGTCGTGAATTGGGGCATGCAACTGGCCGATGCGCTGGCGTATCTGCACAAGAATAACATCACTCTCGGCGCCGCCACGCTCGAGCACATCTCGATCAGCGGCAAAGCCGCGCGCTGGTTCAACTTTGCCGAGGCCCGCTTGCAACCGGCCAACGCTCGCAATCGCAAGCCTTTTGCCGACGATATCGTTTCACTCACCACCAACCTGTTTGTCTTGTTGACGGGCAAAACTTACTCGCCGTCGGTTGAAGTTTCACCGCCCGGACTCGCCGGCACTTTTCAGGCCGTCTTCGCCGGCAAGATTACGACCGCGGCGCAGCTGGCCGATCGGCTGCGCGATGTGATCGCCGAGATTCGCCGCCCGACCAGTTACGATTTGCGTGTCGGTCGCCTGTCCGATGTAGGCCAGGTCAGGCAGATCAACGAAGACAGCTTGCTCACGCTCGAAGCGGGCGTGGTGCACCGTTCGATCGGATCACCGCTGGGCCTGTATGTCGTGGCCGACGGCATGGGCGGCCACTCGGCCGGTGATGTCGCCAGCGGCCTGGCGATCGACGCCGTCGCCCGGCACGCCCTTCAAACGCTGCTGCCGCAAACGATCGGGCAGAAGTCGCCGCGCGTCAACATCGACGACTGGCTGCGTGAAACGATTGGCCTGGCCAATGCGACGGTACACGAACAAAGACGCGCCGCCAACACCAACATGGGCACGACCTTCGTCCTGGCCGTGGTCGCCGAAGGCGAAGCGCGCATTGCGCACGTGGGCGACAGCCGCGCTTATCTCGTCAATGCCGCCGGCATCAAGCAAATCACCGTCGATCATTCACTGGTGCAGCGCTTGATCGAAACGAAGCAGCTCACACCGGAAGAAGCCCGCACCCATCCGCAGCGCAACGTGATTTACAAGAACCTGGGCGATCGGCCGCAGGTTGAGCCGGACATCAACCACCTCAGTCTGGAGCCGGGCGACTTTTTGCTGCTCTGCACCGATGGCCTGAGCGGCTACGTCGATGATGCGGACATTCACCAGATCGTGATGGCGGCCAGCTCGCCGCAGGATGCGTGCCACAAATTGATCGATGCCGCCAACGCCAACGGCGGACCGGACAACATCACGGCCATCGTCGTGCAAATGGAGTCGCTTGGATGACGCGCGCAGCGTGCAGCGTCTGTGGCGCGCCAGTCGAAGCGGGCGCGCGCTTCTGTCCGCATTGCGGCAATCCGCTGCCCGATCCGGGCGGCTTTGTCTGCCCGGCCTGCAGCACACTCAATCTGCCGGGGGATGCCTTTTGTGAAGCGTGCGGCCAACCTCTGCCGCCCGCGCGGTATCTCGTCGTGACCGAAAGCGGCCTGCGCCTGAATTTGTTCACCGACGATCGGGCCGCCACCGTTTTAGGGCGATCGGATCCGCTGAGCGGTATCACGCCCGATCTCGACCTCGCACCCTTCGGCGCAGAAGCGGCCGGTATCTCGCGCCGGCATGCACGCGTCACACGCAAAGACGATCAATACTGGATCGAAGACCTCAACAGCGTCAATCTGACTTATCTTAACAACCAGCGTCTTACGCCCGATCGCCCCTGTGCGCTCAAAGACGGCGACTTGTTGCGCCTGGGCCAGATGCTCTTGACGTACCGGGCAGGTTAAGTCCAGACCTCGCAGGCTGTGCGAATCTTCGGTTCGCCCGAAACCTGCGAAGTTAATCCCTTCAGGAGGCAACATGACGACCACGCGTCCCGGAGTATTGAACGTTCGCGCCAAAACCAGCGCGGTCGTCGATCATCACAACGACGACGCGCGTCCCGGCAAGCCGTTGTATCTTCTGGTCCCCGGCGGGTTGATCGCCTTAGCCGCGATTGGCTTGATCATCTACATTGGCTACACGACCTGGTATAAAGGCGATATGCCCTCCAGTCAGGGCCTTGGGTTGATCGCACTGCTGGCGCCGTTCTACATCGGCGGCGTGTTCTTGTTCAGTTATGGCTACGAACTCTACGACATGAAGAAGACGCTGAAACTCACGGCCATCGTCGTCTTCATCACGGTATCTTTCGTCGTGATCATCGCCGTGCTGTTTGCGCTGGCCGGTCTAAGCGGCGACAAGAGCAGCAGTAGCAGCAAGAGCAAATCCTCTTCGTCCAGCGACGGGGGTGGCAAATCAGCCGTTGCCTCGCCGGCGGTTAGTTCCAGCAGCACCGTCTACAGCCACGATAGCGGCGTGGGTGATCTGGCCGCTGCCGTGTTCCTCAGCAACGCCGGCTCGACGCATACGGTGACGCGCGAAGTCATCCACGAAGTGCCGGTCGCCCCGCCGCCGCCTCAACCCATCGCATGCCCGTTCTGCGGCAAATCCTACGTCCCTGCCGAAAACAAATTCACTTGCCCCGGCTGCGGCGCGGCCACACCGAAAGAATTCTTGCCGGAGAACAATACGCCAGGTGCGTGATAGATAAAACGTGATGCGTGATGCGTATTCCGTATTGCGTGTCATTCCGAACGTAGTGACGCCTGGCGGCCCACCGGCGCACTGCGCCGGACATGGGCGGAATCTCTGCGATGATGGGAAGAACTCCCGCCTGGTTCAATATGACAACCCTCAGATAGTGAGGTAAACAATATGACCGTTCCTGAATACCAGACCTTCATGCTTCCACTACTACAACTTGCGAGCGATAACGAAGAGCACAGCTTGAGCGAAGCTTACGATGTCATGGCACAGCAATTTGGAATCAGTGAGCAGGAACGGAACGAGCTGTTACCAAGTGGCCGCCAATCGCGATTCGACAATCGCGTGGGCTGGGCGCGAACCTATCTCAAGAAAGCGCGTTTGATCGACAGCACGACACGCGGCAAGTTCCGCATCACCCAGCGCGGCCTCGATGTCCTAAAAACAAAGCCAATCCGAATCGATCGAGAACTTCTAGCGCAATTTCCGGAGTTTAGAGAGTTTCAGTCGAAGCAAGACAACCAGCATGCAGAAGACAATGGTGCGATAGCTACCGAGACTCCTGAAGAGACTCTTGAGTCGGGCTATCAAAACCTGCGGCACGCATTGGCCCAGGAACTTCTTGAGCGCGTCAAGAGCAACACGCCAAAGTTCTTTGAAAACCTGGTGGTCGATTTACTGGTGGCAATGGGTTACGGCGGTTCAAGAAAAGACGCCGGACAAGCTGTCGGCCAAAGTCACGACGGTGGGATTGATGGCATTATCAAAGAAGACAAGTTGGGACTAGATGCCGTCTACATTCAAGCCAAACGCTGGGAAGGCACAGTCGGCAGGCAGGTCATTCAAGCATTTGCAGGCAGCCTGGCAGGTCAAAAAGCGCGCAAGGGTGTGATGATTACCACTGGACAATTCTCACAAGAGGCCAAGTCATACGTTGATCGTCTGGATATGAGAATAGTCCTGATTGATGGCGAGCAATTGGCCCAATTGATGATCGATCACGGCATCGGTGTGGCCGAAGTTGCTTCCTACGTGGTAAAAAAGGCCGACTTAGACTATTTTGGTGAAGAGTAAGTAACAACGGTAGTCTTTGTGTCACTTCGTGATCTTTCGTGGATCATCCCATGATCAAAATCGTCGATCAAGATTATTTGCTTAACAACCAATATCGCGATGCCACCCACCTCGATGCACGCGTGCAACTGCATCAGCGCTTCAGCACCAATCCATACGGCTGGAATCGCTGGTACTTCGATCAGCTCAACCTGCCGCCCCAGGCCACACTTGCACCCACTGCGTGGTTGCAGTGCGGTGTGTCCCGTGCGACGGGAGCACTGCACCGCATGTGTGCAGGGTGGCCCGCCAGGCGCCGTCGCATCCTCGAACTGGGTTGTGGGCCGGGCTATCTGTGGCGCGATAACCTCGATCGCCTGCCGACCACATGGGATGTAACGCTATCGGATTTTTCGGCGGGCATGGTGCAGCAGGCACAAGCGAAACTCGGCCACTTGAAGAATTTCCGATTTGAGATCATCGATGCGCAATCGATCCCGTTGGAAGCCGGCCACTTCGACGCCGTCATCGCCAATTTCATGCTGTACCACGTTCCTGATCGATCGCGGGCTCTGTCAGAAATGCGGCGCGTTCTCAAAGCGAAAGGCGCTGCCTACATCGCCACCAGCGGCAACAAGCACTTGCACGAGTTGCATGATCTGATGCAGCGGTTCGATCCGCAGACGGATTTCGGCTGGGGCAAACGCGTGCATGAAGTCTTCTCGCTCGATAGTGGCAGCACGGAAATCGCGCAGCACTTTGCCCGCGTCGCAACCTTGCGCTACGTGGACAGCTTGATCGTTACCGAAGTTGAGCCGTTGGTCGCCTACATTTTGTCGATGACAACGATCATTGGCTTAGCGGAAGCGCGCCGCGCCGAGCTCACACGCTTCATCGAAAGCGAATTGGCCGCGCACGGCTCGATCTTCATCACCAAAGATTCCGGCCTGTTTATGGCGCACACACTAACCACGGATGACACGGATTTCACGGATAAATAAAAGGTACTTGTTTACCGCGTCTTTGAAAGCGTCATTCTGAGCGTTTGCCCATACCCGGCGCAGTGCGCCGGTGGGCCGCCAGGCGTTTGCGAAGAATCTCTACCACGATTGGCGCTTGATGCTAACTGGCGCAGAGATTCTTCGTCGCACACAACGCTCCTCAGAGTGTCCGTGGTTATTTCTGGCTGGCAGGGAAACTGAATGCCAGAAAGAATTCCAGCGTTGTGGTAAGATCGGAGCCTCAACAGGCTGCTGAAGACGCGCAAAAGTTCTTAGATTCGTTTCAACTCTCAGGCAATTGACTGCATCCACACCCGCTCCGAATCGATCAGCCAACGACGCGCCGATGGACGGCACCCAAGTCGTCGTGATGTCGCGGGCCAGCATCGTGGTGCGCCAGCCCGATGGCCGCGCGCGCACGATCATGCTGGCCAGAGAGCCGATCACGATTGGCCGCCACCGCACCAACACCATCGTGATCGATATTGCGACCGTATCGGCCGAACACGCGATCATCGAATACGCCGACGGCGGTTACCGCCTGACCGATCGCGGCAGCCGCAACGGCACCTTCGTCAACGGCCGGCGCATCAACATCCATATGCTGCGTGACGGCGACATCGTGCGCATCGGCGACGCGCGCGGCAACTCGGTCAGCGTCACCTATCACGCCGGACACGCGCCGCAAGCCACCGCGCTGGAGCAATTCGATCTGGCCGCCCATGACACGCTGACGATTGGCCGCGATCCGGACTGCGATCTCACGCTCGATTCGCCGCTCGTCTCGCGCCGCCACGCCCGATTGGAACCTGCCGGCCCGACGCACGATCTGATCGATCTGGGCAGCACCAACGGCAGCTACGTCAACAGCGAGCGGATCGATCGGCGCACCCTGCACGCGGGTGACATCGTGCAGATCGGCCCGTATCGCTTGACGTATCAGCCCGGCGAAATCAGCCAGGTCGTTCACACCCAGCGCGGTCGATTGGATGCGCTGCACCTGACGCGCCGCGTCGATCACGGGCGGCTGATTCTGGACGACGTCTCGCTGTCGATCGCGCCGCGCGAATTTGTCGCCATCGTCGGCGCATCCGGCTCCGGCAAATCGACGCTGCTGAACGCACTCAGCGGCTTCGATCCGGCCGAAGGCCACGTGCTGCTGAACGGCGATGATTTCTATTTGCATTTCGATCTGTATCGCAGCCTCATCGGCTACGTGCCGCAAGACGACATCATTCACCGTGAACTGCCCGTGGGCCAGGCCCTGCGCTATGCCGCGCAACTGCGCCTGCCCCACGACACATCCGAAGGTGAAATCGAAAGCCGCATCGAGCGCGTGCTGGCCGAAGTCGAAATGGAAGCCCAACACGATCAGATCGTCGGCCGGCTCAGCGGCGGGCAGCGCAAGCGCGTCTCGATCGGGCTGGAGCTGCTGGCCGAGCCGGGCATTTTCTTCCTGGACGAGGCCACTTCCGGGCTTGATCCCGGCCTTGAGAAAAAGTTGATGTATACGCTGCGCCGCCTCGCCGACGGCGGGCGCACGATCGTATTGGTCACCCATGCTACAGCCAACATCAAGCAATGCGATCACGTCGCGTTCTTGAGCGAAGGCCGCCTGGCTTTCTTCGGTCCGCCCGCCAGCGCCCTCGACTTTTTCGGCGTGACCGACTTCGCCGACATCTACGGCGAGATCGAAAACGATCCGGCCGTGTGGGAGAAGCGTTTCCGCGAATCGAACGATTACGCGCAGCACATCCTGCCCCGAATTCAGAATGCCGAATCCGGCATACGGAATACGCAGAACGCCCCACTCAATACGCCCACCACGCCACGCGCCAACGTTTGGCGTCAATTCTCCATTTTGACGCAACGCTACTTCGAGCTCGTCGTGCGCGACAAAGTCTTGCTGACGGTGCTGCTGGCAGTGATGCCCATCGTCGGCGTGCTGCTGACCATGATTGCAGCCCCGTCGGCGTTAGTCGGCGACTCAGCCGCGCGCATCGGGCAGATCGTTTCGGAATCCGGCATCTATTCGATCGCCGGACAGGCCCAGGTCGTACTGATGATGCTGGCCCTGGCCTCGGTGCTGGTGGGCGTTTTCGCCGGTTCCTACGAACTCGTGCGCGAACGACCGATCTATCGCCGCGAGCGCATGGTCAATTTGCGATTGGGCGCCTACCTCGGATCGAAGCTGGCCGTGCTGATCGGCTTTGGCATGTTGCAGTGCATGGCGCTGGTGGTCGTCGTCGCGTTTCGTGTGCAATTCCCGTTCCAGGGTGTGCTGCTGCCCGGCCCGCTCGAAATGTATCTCACGCTGCTGCTGGCTTCGATTGCGGGGATTTTGCTGGGGCTATTCATCTCTGCGATCGTGAGTAACCAGAGCAGTGTCATCTACGTGGTGCTGTTAGCCGTGTTCGTGCAGATCATTTTCGGCGGCGTGATCTTCGATCTACCCGGCATCGCGCAGCCGCTGTCCTATCTCACCTTCACCCGCTGGACCGTCGAGGCTCTGGGCAGCACGGTGGACATGCCGAGTCTCAACGATCTGGGCCAGATCGAAGTCCGCCGCACCATCGACACCGTCGATCCGACGACGGGCGAGAAGATTCAGCGCGATGTGGTCTATCGTGATAAACTACCGGCGACATTCAATGTCGATTACGCGCATACCGCCGGACATTTGTTGAGCCGTTGGGCCATTCTGATCGGGTTCGCGCTCGTCCTGGGTGCGGCCACCGCGTGGGCGCAAGCGAAGTGGTCGTCAACGAATAAGAAACGAATTCGCCAGTAGTCATCGTTTTCCAGGCAGAAAGCCATCATTCCCGGCACGGCGCATCGCTTGAACATGGAGAAGCCGGCGGAGTTCAATCAAATCGTGCTGGAATTCTTGAAAAAGATCGGCAACGGATAAGTTACGGATAAACCGATTCCGCAAGTCGAAATGCGATTCTCCTGCGAGAACTATCTTTTCAACCGCAGAGATCGCAGACGCCTGGCGGGCCACCAACGCGCCGCAGCGCGTTGGGTATGGCCGACCGCCGAGGTTCACTCTAAATTTCTCCGCGATCTCCGCGTGCTCGGCGGTAGAATTGCTTCTTGCACCGGGGTCAAAATACGCAACACGCATCACGCAATACGAAATACGTTTCACGTTTTCCGAGGTCATGTTGAAGTCTAAGAATCAATCGCTTATTCGTTCCCGCATCATCCTGATCGGCATCGTCACGACACTCGTGTTGATTGCAGCGATCTGGGTCTTTGGGCCGGGCGCGGTGCGACCGCTGCCACCCACGCCTACGCTCGCGCCTGTGCCGAAGATCACGTTTGCGCCTCCGCCCGATCTGAGTGAACTGGCCAAACAATTTCCGCGCCTTGAAAAAATCTTAAACAACCCGGAACTCGACTCGGTTTACAAAGATTTTCTTGTCGCGTACGAGCGCGGCGGCGTTGACGCGGCCGAGCAGTTGGCGCGCGAACGCGGTCTGTTGACGGAAGACAATCAAATCCGGGTCACACTCGTCTTAGACACCGCCGATTCGACGGCATTGGTCCAAGAACTACAAAGCTTCGGTGTCAACGTGCGCGGCACGTATCACGACCTGATTGACATTGGTATCCCGCTCGACCTGATCGTGAAGACGGCGCAATCGGAGGAGCCAGGCAAAGTCTTCGATCAGATTACGCAGTTACAACACGTCATTGGGCTGCAATTGCCAACCCCCAGGCAGCCCAATCAAAATTCAGCCGCGCCCTCGTTGATCGACCCCGTGATTAGCGAGGGCGTAAAGGTTATCCATGCTGATGCGTGGCAGGCCGCCGGTTATACCGGCAAAGGCATCAAGGTCGGCGTGCTCGATCAGGGCTTCGATGGCTACCGCGATCTACTGGGCCGCGAACTACCCATCAGCCTGACTGTTCAATCGTTCGTGCCGGGCATCGCCGCCGATAAAACCGACCTCACCCACGGCACGGAGGTCGCCGAGATCATTCACGCCGTCGCACCGGATGCGCAGTTGTATCTGGCCTATTACGATGGCGGTGACGTGAGCATGGGCAACGCGGTCGATTGGCTCACCTCGCAGGGTGTTCACATCATCTCGCATTCGGCCGGCGGCATGGCCGCGCCGATGGATGGCACCGGCCGCGATGCCGAACTGGTCGATCGGGCCGCGAACCAGGGCGTGCTATGGATCAACTCCGTCGGCAACAGCGCCAATCAACATTATCGCGGCGTATACACGGATACCAACAGCGACGGCATCCATGAATTTGCGCCCGACAAGCCGCTGCTGGGTTTTCAGTCCGGCACCGAAGGCACGACACAGATCGTGCTCGATTGGGACGACTGGACCAAAGACGGTACACAGGATCTCGATCTGTATTTGATCGATGTCGACGGCAAAGTGCTGGCCTCGTCGCGCAACTCGCGTAACGGCGGGCGCCCGCCGGTGGAACAAATTCTATTCAAGTTCGACGACAACCGCACTTACTTCATTGCCATTCACGGCGTCAACGTCACGCGCCCGGTTCGCATGGACTTATACATTCACGACACGCCTTATTTGGAAATAGCCGATCCGATCGGCAGCCTGGTCACACCCGGCGATGCAAATGGATCGTTGACTGTTGGCGCAGTCTACTGGCGCACGAACAATCTGGAACCATTCAGTTCACGCGGCCCCACCGCCGATGGCCGCATCAAACCCGATCTGGTTGGGCCGGATGGTGTGTCGGTAGCCGGCCGCGCCAACCTGTTCTATGGCACATCGGCCGCTGCGCCGCACATCGCCGGAGCCGCCGCGTTAGTCTGGAGTGCTTATCCACAAGCCTCAGCCCTGGAAGTTCGACAATACTTGATTTCAAATACGCTCGATCTTTTGGATCCCGGGCCTGACACGGCAACCGGCTATGGTTTGTTGCAACTCGCTTCGCCGCCGCCTACGCCCACGCCGTTGCCGCCGACGCTGACCCCCGTGCCTGATCAGCCGACGGC
>JADGQE010000392.1 GCA_017882055.1 Thermoflexales bacterium | reverse complement strand
GGTCGCGTCGTGATTACTCAAATCGATACCCAAATCCTCGTTCGGTCACGATGTGCTTCGGATCGCCCGGATCAGTTTCGATCTTGCTGCGCAGCGTCCAGATGTAATGCTTCACGTGCTCTACTTCGCCTGCATATTCCGGTCCCCATACTTCGGTGAGCAGCGTCTCGGCCGGCACAGTACGCTGCGGATGACGCGCCAGCGTTTCGAGCAGGCGATATTCGGTCGGCGTGAGATCGATCGGGTGACCGGCCACTGTCACATGTTTCTGATCGAAATCGATCGTCAGATCGCCGCTCGTCAAATGCTGCGTCGAAACCGGGGCCAGCTGCGCCCGATTGATCACCGCGCCCACACGTGCCACCAACTCTGCAAATGAAAACGGCTTCGTCACGTAATCATCCACGCCCAGCCGGAAACCGCGCAACTTATCGAACTCCTCGCCCTTGGCCGTCAGCAAAATAATCGGCACCCGCGAGCGTTCGCGCAGCCGCTCACAGACTTCCCAGCCGCTCATGCCCGGCATCATGACATCGAGGACGATCAAAGCGGGCGAAGCCTCAGCTGCCAGCCGTACCCCGCTCGATCCGTCTGACGCTTCCAATACGTGATAGCCTGCCGTGTGCAGCTGCGCGGCCAGCAGTTCGCGCAAAGTTGCATCGTCATCGATCAGTAAAATCGTTGAGCCTGTCATGCTCACCTGGCCACTGGCAATGTAAAGGAAAAGATCGCGCCGCCGTCCACCGCGTTCTCGGCCCAGATGCGACCGCCGTGTGTTTCGATCAAGCGGCGGCATACGTATAAGCCCAGGCCATAACCGTAGGCGGCTTGCGCATCACTGCTATCTGATCGATAGAATTTATCGAAGACCCGATCGACATCGGCCGGCAGTAGGCCGCGTCCGTGATCGCGCACTGCGATAGTCACTTCCGTCTGATCGGCCTGCACGTCGATCGCGATCGCTTGCTCACGCGGCGAATATTTGTCGGCGTTGTCGATCAGATTCGAGAGGACTTCGGCCACCCGATCGCGATCGGCCAGGACCAGCGGCAGGCCGGGCCGCAGCGGCAAGTGAAAGGCCCGATCGGTTTTCCGCGCCCGCGTCTGCTCCACGACTTGCTGCACCACAGGCAGGACAGATATCGGTTCGGAATGCAGCACCAGCTCCCCGGCTTCGAGCCGCGCAGCACTCAACACGTCGCGCACCAGCCCGTCCAGCCGATCGGCTTGCTGTTGCAAGATGATAAACATCCGCGAACAAGTCGGGTTGATCACGTCGCAATTCGTCTGCATCCGCTCGGCTGCGCCGCGCATATTGGTCAACGGCGCGCGTATCTGATGTGACACCAGCGATACAAATTCTGATCGCGTCTGATCGAGTTTCTGCAACTCGGTATTGGCGCGGGCGAGTTCTTCGACTTTCTCAGCCAGTTCGTGCGTGCGCTCGGTCACCTGTTCGCTCAGACTGGCGTTGAGCCGGCGGATTTCTTCGTCGCGATGTTTGCGCTCGGTGACGTCACGCAAGATCACCGACATGCCCAACGGCTGGTTCGTTTCGTCGGTCAGATAAGTGGCCGTGAGTTCCACCGCGACTTCATGGCTGAGGCGGTCGCGGCAAGTTGTCTCATGTCCGCGCACGTAACCATTCTGCGCTACGTTCTGGCTCAGCCACCGGAATTCGACTTCGCCGGCTTCACCGCGTCCGAATAGATTGAAGAAAGGCTGCCCACGCATCTGATTGACTTCATAACCGAAGAGCAGTTCCGCGCCGCGATTCCACGCCTCGATATGGCCCGTTGCATCAAGGCCGAGGATCGCATCAGCCGAGGCCGACATGATCGCGGCGAGGCGTCGATCGCTGGTGCGGGCTTGCTTTTCGGCGCGCTCGGTTTTATCCAGCCAGCGGCCGATCAACGTCAACACCCAGAAAGCCAACAGAGGACTGAACACACCGTACAAGAAGACTTCCAGATCGATCGGGTCATGGAGATTGTCTTGTAACAACAAATGAGCTGGACCCAGTTCGTAATACGCCGTGAGGATCACCAGTACGGCAGGCAGCGCCCAGCGCAGCAGCGCCACTCGCTGTCGGAGAGTATGATTGGCCGCTTGCATGTCTCCCGCTTCCTTCCCTTGACTGCGCAGTAAATGTTACTGCACCAATCGACTTGCTCACTCATTCGTCATTGTCACCGGCCTGGATTTTGCCGGGGAAATCATTCCTGGCTAATGAGATGAGTATATCAGCAAATCGAAGAACGCCCAACGATCACGCGCAAGCGCACACTTGATCAAGCCGATTGACATGGCCGATCGTTTTTGTTTCGGGCACTTCCAGCTTCAGCGGGAAACATGCCACTCTTGCGAGGGCCGCGGTTCTGCTTTGCGCTGCCATTTCTCGTTTCCTATTCGAGTGTTACAATCCTCGCTCGATGTTTTTGCCAATACTTATCCATAAAGGGGAATCATGACTCAACCAGAGACCACGCGCAACTCGCTCGATGATGAAGCCGGATGTCCCCGGCTGCCACGCAGGACTAACCGCTCGAGGTCCGGTCCAATCGGTTTTGTAAGGAGCCTGCTGCGCATCCTGGCCGGCAAACCTCAGGTGCCGCCATCGCTGGTCGATAACCAACTATTGAAGGTTATCTTCAACCGGCGCAGCATGCGCAGTTTCGCCAAACGTGAAATCCCGGATGATGTCTTCGCCGCGATTCTGGAAGCCGGCCGATTGGCTCCATCCACCGTGAACTTGCAGTCGTGGAGCTTCGCCGTATTTACCGCCGCGACCTGGCGTGATACGTTTGATCGGCCTGTTCCATTTCAGGGTCAGCGAGCCATCATCGTGATGGGTGATACGTATCGCGATCGACTGGTCCTCGATGCTTTTCCGCAGTCCCCGCTGGTCGAGTACACCATCGCGGTGGTGAATGCCTCCCTGGCTGCGATGAACATGAACATCGCGGCCGAAGCGCTGGGTGTCTCATCGGTCATGCTGTCTGAGACGGGGCGCACGGGCCTGCTGGACGCCGGATACCTGAAGCAGACGTTGCAGCTGCCCGACGGTGTTTTCCCGCTCATGACCATCATCTTCGGCTACCCACGCGGACCGTATCCACCGCTGCCGCCCAGGCTGCCGCTCGATCAGATCTGCTTCTCGGGCAAATACCACATCGCCGACCGCGCCGTCATGGACGATTGGCTGGCGCAGATGAAAGCGGGCTATAAGGCCAGCCATCTCCTGTCTTCTTTCGATGCCCAATTACGCCTGTACGTGAGCAAGATCGGTCAAGCTGAGGCCGATTTAAAGTCGATGGTTTTTCGTGAAGGACGAGGAGACTGAGTATACACTACAACGACGTTTCGCATTACTACGACGTTTTGAAATTACTACGACGTTTTAAGGATTACACTCATGGGCAGCCTCTAACCCAAGGAGAATACCATGAGTACCAGCACGTCGCGTTCCAATCGTCGGCCCAGTGTTCGTCCGCCCGCCAGTGGGCGGCCGCCGTCGTCCGCCTTGAAGCCGGAGGATGTTGATGCCAGTGCCGAGGAGTTGATTGCCTTTCATGACTTGTTCCAGGATTGCTTCTCTCGGCGGGAGCAGCGCCACTGGTCGCTGTTTTATCTGTGTGGGCAGTTGTCGAACATTGCGCGTAAGACCATTGAACCGATGGTGTTGGCCCTGCATGGGGCCGACCCGAACGCGGCGATCCGTTCGTGGTGGTTGGAGGTCGGCCGTCAGGCTTATCCCGGTCAACATCACCTGCTGATTCAAGCTGACGATGGCGGCTCCAATGATTC
>JADGQE010000062.1 GCA_017882055.1 Thermoflexales bacterium | reverse complement strand
TTGCGCCCACGCGCGCGCCCGTTTTCATCGCAACGGCGACGCCGATCCCGTTACCTCCGGTTGAGACAACGTCCGGAGTTGAGCTGCTGTTGATGATCATCATCTTCGTGCTGGTGCTGATCATTATCGTCATGGCATTCTATCTGGCACGGCGAAGGAATCCGCGGGCTGGAAAATAGACGAAGGACAAATCTGTCCGGCCCGCCTCATCGGCGCGCTTCGGGCAGACTATTCATACAGAAGGAAAAAGTATCATGCGAAAAATCGGATTGGCGCTGATCGCCCTGCTGTTACTCTCGGCGACGATCGGCCCTCTGCACGTTGGGGCCGAATCCAGGCAATCGGTGGGACAACTGGGCGATCTGTCATTTGGGCTGCGCATCACACCGGGCCTGGTCGAATGGTTCAACCAGAATGCTCGGCCGAACGATGTGGCCGCGACAACGGCCAAAGAAGCCGCGATTCTCGATCAGATCACCGCTGGCAAGAAGCAGGTGCTGTTCGCTTCGGCGGCCGAGGCAGAGCAGCTGGCACCGTCGCTCGCCGGCAAGATCGATATCATCAGTTACGATCTGGAACATTGGCCGCAAACCCCGCAAGACGAACAGGCCGATCCGGTAGCGGCCATCAAGCGGATGCGGGCGCTGGCCGATAAATATAACTGGCAGCTCGGCATCGGGCCGGACCGCCGTTTTGAGCAGCAGTATGGCACGCAGTTGGTGGCGTATGTCGATCAATTTGCGCTTCAGGTGCAGCGCCTGCAAACCGATCCGCAGGCGCTGCAAAACTTTGCCGCGCCGTTGATTCAACAGCTGCGCCAGGCAAACCCTAAGATCAAAATTGTGGCGCAGGTGCGTACCGAAGGCGGCATCGACGCACTGCTGCCGCTGGTCGATTCGATTAAAGGCGACATCGACGGCATCGGCATTCTCTACACGCCACAGACGCTGCCCATCGTCAAGGACTTCGTGGCGCGTCTCCGATCGGGTCAGCCGGTGCCGACGCTCGGACCGACTTTGGGGAGGCCGGAGCCGACGCCCACCCTCATCGGCGCGCCGACGCCGGCGCCGACCATCGCGCCCGTGACAGTCGTCACGCCGCAGCCGAGTGAACTGCTGCCTGGCGGATCGAGCCTGCTGCCGATCCTGATCGGCGTCATCGGTTTGCTGCTGCTGGTCATTGTCATCCTGGCTATCAGCATGTGGCAGCGAGGCAAACGGACCGGCTCGAAGTGATCTCAGTTTATCGCCTGGCGTTGTCGCTCAACGCCAGGCCGGTTTACACCCTATGCTCGACGTGAGCCCGAATCTTTCGATAACCGCCATGATTCCTCTCAAGCTGCAGTTGACGAATTTCGCACCGTATCTTGATGCGGAATTCGACTTCACCGACATTCCGCTCAGTACCCTGGCCGCAGATCGCGGGCCGGACGAGTCGCCGGCGATCGACGCCATTACGTGGGCGGTCTGGGGTAGCACGGGCGCGGCCACCGCCACCGCCGACGAGCTGGTGCATTTCGGGCAAAAGAGTGTGCAGGTCGCTTTCACTTTTACGCAGAACGGCCAGACATACCGGATCATTCGCGGGCACGCGCCGGGGCGGTCCAGCCCGTATCGGCTGGAGATACAAGTGCAGGCTCGCACCGGTCATGCCTGGCACACCCTCAGTGCTTCGGACGACGCGGCAACGCAGCTGCAGATCAATCGACTCTTCGCAATGGATTACGACACGTTCATGAATTCAGAGTTCGTACGTCAGCGCAGCGTTGATCCGGATACTCTACAAACCATCCTTGAGCGCAAAGCGGTGCGCGATGAAATACCCGGCCTGCGCGATCTGGCGGAGCAGGAAGATCGCGCGCACGAACGCATCAAGGCCCTCGAAGATGAATTCCGGTTACTTGAACTGCGCCTCGAAGTGATCGATGCCGAACTGGCGCGCCGGCCGCCACCCGACGATCAAATGGTGACCGGTCTGCGTGACGCCGAAGCAAAGTTTCAACAAGCCCAGCACTCCCAACGCATGCTGGGCTTGCTGGATTCGCAACTGAGCGACATCTTGCAACGCATGGCCCAGGCCGAACGTGCACTCGCGCTGATTCGAAAAGACTTGCTATCGGCGCGGCAACCCTTGAGCAGCCCGCCCACGGTTCGACTGCACGCCGATCCGCAGGCAGGCAGCAGCACGCGTCTGATGGGAAATGGGCATCAGCCCGGCAGCCACGCACAACCCTTAATCAAAGTCGAGCCAGCCGCTGCGGCAATCGCGCTGCCAACTGGCGACGCAGTGGAAGTCAAGCTCGAGAGAAAACCGTCTCGCGGAATATTGACGTCGGTTGCGCCTGCCCTGCGCTCTCGCAATTTCCGATTATTTTGGATCGCGCAAATCGTATCGACGATGGGCACGGCCCTGCAATCGCTGGCTGAACGTTGGTTGATTTTTCAGCTCACCGGCTCCTACGCCCTGTTAGGCGCGTTCGGCTTCATCGCGCTGCTGCCCGTCGTGCCGATTGCGCTGATGGGCGGGCTGATTATCGATCGCGTCCCGCGCCGTAAATTGATCATATTTACCCAGACGGGTCTGATGCTGCAAGCGGCTGTGTTTGCCTTATTGGTCTTCAGCGGCCAGATCAAAGTGTGGCACATCATCGTGCTGGATTCGATCATGGGTGCGTTGTTCGCCATCGATCAGCCTGCCCGCCAGACTTTTTTGAGCGACATCGTCGCAGGCAAGCATCTGGCCAACGCCATCGCGCTCAACGCGACGATCTTTCAGGTCGCCCGCACGGTGGGTACGTTTCTATCCGGCGTGTTGATTGCAACCGTTGGAGCGGGGGGTGCCATGGCGTTAAACGCGCTCAGTTACGTCGCGCCGCTGGTCGCTCTGAGTCTGATTCGCGTGAGCACTCGCGGTCGCGATCTACGCCGCACGAAGTTAGGCGCTGCGTTATCTGAAGGTCTCAAGACTTTGTTCAAGCGACCGGCGCTGCTGGGCACCATCAGCGTGATGGCCGTTGTCGGCGGTCTCGCCACCACGATGAATTTGTTGATGCCCGCTTACGCTCAGGATGTCGTGAAGACCGATTCGATCGGGCTGGGGCTGTTGCTGGCCGCGAATGCGGCCGGGGCAGTTGCGGCTACGGCGCTGCTGGGCCGTCTTGGTAAGCAACGACGCGGCTTTACTTTAATTGTTGCCGGTCTGATCTCTGCCGTGCTAGTCCTCATGGTCTCCGCCTGGCATACCATGCTGGCAACGACGGCCCTGTTGTTTGTATTGGGCGGTTTCGTCTTGATCGTGCAAGCCCTGGCGAATACGCTGGTGCAGCTGGGTGTGCCCGAACAGGTCCGGGGACGCGTGATGAGCATTTACAGTCTGGCCAATGCCGGCGCCCCGATGATCGGCGGAGTGGTCGTCGGCGGCCTTTCGCAGAAGCTGGGTTTGCCAATCGCTTTCGCCATTGTCGGCGCGACGCTGTTAGTTTTTACAGGCGGATTGAATCTTGTCATGCCATCCGTGCGGCGGCAGAATTGAAATCGTTGACCCACTGAATTCTGAACGAACAAAGCAAGATTTCGAGAAGTCCACCACGGAGCAACTGAGACTCGGAGAGAAACCAAGAAAACTCCGTGTCTCAGTTGCTCCGTGTTTTTCCTTAGCTCGTCAGTTTGAGGCGCTCGTAGTAGCCGACCAAATAAATCCTGATGGGTGGTAGTAGCCGTTTGGAAGCGACTAAAGTCGTCACTACGAACCCCTCAAAACTTTTTGGGCGGACTACTAGTTTTTCGGGGCACGGTCAGAGGCCAATTGGCTGTTGCACATTCGTCACAATCAGGTGATAATTCGTGTCTATGAACGGCCGATTCGTGGTGCGCGGAACGATCCTGGCGCTGGTCCTGTTGGCATTAGTGGCCGGTGCGGCCGTGTTGATCATCGGCCCGGAGCGGCTTCGATTAGTCCCTGAACCCACCCCGCCCCGTCCCAGGATCGATGCCCCGCGCGGCGAGATGCCGGCTGGATCGGTCGGTTTGCTGGAGTCGGCCCAATACGGCAGCGCGGCCTATACCACGGTCGGCTGCGGATTTCTGTTGCAATTGTCCAACGGTCAAGTCATCGGCGTGACGACGGCACACAGCCTGTCGTTCAGCAACACCAGTGCACCGCTCAAACGGATTGGGTTCAGCATCGCCGGCCGCACCAGCTTTGTGGCTGAGTTTGATACACTGCACGGTCAGCCCGGCCAGGCTCGACTGGGCGAAGATATGACGATTGATTACGTACTGCTTCAGGTCGGGCCTGCTCAATTTGTCGATCCGGGGTTGATTCTCGCGCCCGATCCGCGCGGTGCACCGCAGCCGGGTGAGCGAGTGGCGATCTACAGCGGCCAGGGCGATGGCAACGGTAACCGTCGAGTGTTGGACGGCACCGTTCAGTCGGTTAACGCTGAGGCCGTATGGGTGGTGATGGATGACGCGTTTGAACCGAGCGGCATGAGCGGCTCACCCTTCGTCAGCCAGCATACGGGCCAGGCGATCGGCATGGCAATCGCGACGACGCATCGGGCGGGCAAGGTGCTGCTAGGTTTGCATCCAATCGGTTCGATCGTGCGCAAAGCCGAAGCGGCCAGCGAGTTTCCGAAGATGGCAGACTATCGAAAATAGTGATCAGTGGTCAGTAATCAGTAATCAGTAATCAGTAATTAGTAATTAGTGACCACTGACGACTGACGACTGATAACTGATAACTGATAACTGATAACTGACGACTAACTCATGGAGGATGACACGATGAATATCATTGCCGAATTCAAGTCCGACGCAGGCCAGTTGATTGCCTTGATGACGGTGCCGCCCAAAGACTTCAAGACCGGCTCGAAGGGGTATTTCACCAGCGGCAAAGTTGAGATCGAGGGCAAGCGTTATCAACTGCAAGTGCAGCTGGTGGAGATCGGCAGCAAAGAGGCAGCCAAAGCGCCGAAAGAATAGACGGCGCTCAGCCCAATAACCGAACTTCAGAAACGCCCAGGCCGCAGCAGCGCAGGAATCTGGTTGCGCCCTCTTGCGATCGTTGCGGCTGGCTTCTATTTCACCTCGTCCCAATTCTGGCCGACGCCGACTTCCACTTTCAACGGTGGGTTGAGGTCGTACGCGCCTTCCATCAACTCGCGCACGAGTTCGGCCACTTCGTCGGCCTCCGCTTGCGGTGCTTCCAGGATCAATTCGTCGTGGACTTGCAGAATCAAGCGGGCTTTCAGTTTCTTTTTCTTCAACGCCGTGTGAAGGTGGATCATCGCCATTTTCAGAATATCGGCGGCCGTGCCTTGAATGGGATGGTTGATGGCTTCGCGTTCGGCGGCGCGCTGCATGATGTTAGTGCGCGCGTCGCGCGTCTCGGTGTGCAGGATGGGAAAATAGCGACGGCGGCCCAGCAGCGTTTCCACATAGCCATCTTCTTTCGCTTTGCGTTTAGTGTCCTCGATGTAGCGTTTGATGTTGGGGAAGCCGCTGAAATAGGCATCGACGAATTTTTGCGCCTCTTTCATTGAGATGCCGGCTTGCTGTGCCAGTGACTGCGTGCCCATGCCATACAGCAAACCAAAGTTGACGCGCTTGGCAAACGAACGTTGATCGGAGGTAACCTGATCGAGCGGTATATTCAACACGGCCGCCGCCGTCGCCCGATGGATATCTTGTCCTGCGGCAAAGGCGGCCCGCAGGCCCGGATCGTTCGAGAGATGCGCGGCGATGCGCAATTCAACCTGCGAGTAATCGGCCGCGATCATCACGTTGCCTTTGTCCACGATGAAGGCGCGGCGAACTTCGCGACCCAGTTCGGATCGGATCGGAATGTTTTGCAGGTTGGGGTCTTGCGAAGCGAGCCGCCCGCTGACTGCGCCGATTTGATTGAATGAAGTGTGCACGCGGCCTGTTTGTGGATTGACCAGCTTCGGCAGCGCATCAAGGTAGGTGCCTTTGATTTTGGACAGTTGCCGGTGTTCAAGAATGAGATCGATCACGGGATGCAGTCCCTTCATCGAGTCGAGCACATCGGCGGCGACGGAGACTTTGCCGGTTGAAGTGGTGCGCTGGCCCGGCGCTTTCAATTGCAATTTTCCAAATAACACATCCGCCAACTGCGCGGGTGAATTGAGATTGAACGGCAGCCCGACGGACTCGTACACTTCGGCCTGAATCGCGTTGAGTCGCTGCTCCAAACGCTTGGACATCTGGCCGAGAAAGATGGCGTCGATCTTGACGCCCGCCAATTCCATATCGAGCAGCACGGGCACGAGCGGCATGTCCACTTCGTCCAGTAGATTTCGCAAGCCCAGTTTTTCCAGTTCGGGTTCTTGCTTCTTCATCAGCCGCAGCGTCATATCGACATCGGCGGCGGCATACGGCGCGGCCTCTTCGATCGGCACTTGATCCATCGTGATTTGCTTTTTGCCTGTGCCGATCAATTCCTTGATCTCGGTCATTTCGATGCTGAGCTGCGAAGCCGCAAGTTTCTTCAGGCCCAGCTGCGCGCCCGGTTCGATCAAGAACGCGCCGAGCATCGTATCGTACGTGAGGCCGCGCAGATCGATGCCCACCTGATGCAGCACGGCCATATCGAACTTGGCGTTGTGCCCAACCTTTGCAGCCTGGCTGTCTTCAAGCAGCGGCTTCAGCGCACGCACGACGACCTCACTGGAAAGTTGCTGCCCTTCGGCATGGCCCACTGGAATGTAATAGCCTGCGCCTTCCGTGGCAGTCAATGAGATGCCGACGAGCGCCGCGCGCAGCGGATCAGTTGAAGTGGTCTCGGTGTCAAACGCGACGATCCTGGCTTTCTTCAATTCGGTGATCATCGCCTTCAAGGCGGCTTCGTCCTGGACGATGGTCGTGTCAGTCACAGACTCTTTCTTAGCGGCTAGCGGCTGGCGACTCGTGGCTGGCTGGTCTGCTTCACCGAACATCGCGATTTGCCTGGGGGCTGGGCGAACACTTGGGTTCGCCCCTACATTGGATTCTTCGATGGCTGCTTCGCCCGCTGAGACACCGCCTGCGGGCAAGCGATTGCGCAGCGTGCGAAAGTCGAGTTCGTCGAACAACGCTTCGACTTTGCCGCGATTGTAAGTGTGCACAGTGCACGCGTCCCACGTCACATCGATCGGTACATCCAGCCGGATCGTGACCAGGTCTTTGCTCAGGAATGCCATCTCGCGATCGGCTTCGAGCGCGGCTTTGGCGCGGGCCGGTTCGACTTTGTCGAGATGCTGATAAATCTTCTCGACCGTTCCGTATTTCTCCAGCAGCTGCGTGGCCGTCTTTTCGCCGATGCCTTTAACGCCCGGCACGTTGTCACTCGTGTCGCCTTTCAGCGCTTTGAAGTCGATCAGTTGAATCGGCTTTAAGCCGTAGCGTTCTTTGATGGCGGCTTCATCGTAGATCGTCGTGTCGCTGTATTGCCGGCCGGACGTGAGCACTTTGATGCGCGGACCGATCAACTGAAAAGCATCCGTGTCGCCTGTGACGACGATCGCTTCGATACCATCGGCGGCGGCGCGCCTGGCGAGCGTGCCCAGGATGTCGTCGGCCTCATAGCTTTCGGCGGTGATGGCCGGAATATCAAAGGCCTGAATGAGCTGCACGATGCGATCGATCTGGCCGACGAGTTCATCCGGCATTTTGGCACGGGTGCCTTTGTAGTCGGCGTATTTGTCGTCGCGGAAAGTGCGGCCCTTGTCAAAAGCGGCGGCGATGTAATCCGGCTTCTCGTCCGCCCAGACTTTGAACAGCATCGACGCGAAACCGTAAATGGCGTTGGTGAATTCGCCTTGCCTGGTCGAGAAGCGCGGCTTGCCGCTTTGATCGTACAGTGGCAGCCCGTAGAAGGCGCGGTAAGCCAAGGAGTGTCCATCAAGGAGTAGAATCTTTTTCATTTTTGATCTCCGGTGCGTGTTGCGTATTGCGTGGTGCGTGTCCTTACGGCATGGGAGGTTGGTTGAGCAGTGTCTCAATGTCGATATCGTAGTCGGCTCTTGTCTCGGCCATCTTATAACCACGCTCGGAAGGAATGATCGTGAGTAGCAGACGGATGATTCTGGTCAACAATTTAATGCGATGCGTGGCGACTTCCACCGAAAGGATATGGCGGGCGTGATAGTACCAGACGCGAGCTTCACGTGCTGAACCTAACGCGTATTCGTAGAAGCGCGCCTGATCTTTGCCTGACTTGCGGCTATATCCCTCGGCAATGTTGGCACTGATCGAGCCGGAAGCGCGATAAAGTTGGTCCGACAGACTGAGCGTGCGACTATCTTGAGCCAGCCTGGAAACATCATGCCATGCCAGATCGTTGGCGAAAAGAGCAAACCGATAGACTTCCATTCGCCAGAGCGGGTCATCACTCAACTCGTTTGGAATAGAAGCCAACCATTCATCGTAAGTCATTGCCACCTCTTTTCACGCACCACGCAACACGTATCTGTATCACTTCATTCGATCCAACTCAGTCTGCACCGCCGCTTTGTCGGCCGGCGTTTGGGCCAGCGCCAGCGCCTTGCGCAGATCGAGCAAAGCCGCGTCGCGATTGTGTTTCTGGTCGTAGGCGAGGCCGCGCTGCACATAGGCCGGGAAATACCCTGGATCAAGTCGGATGATGGTGCTGAAGTCGGCGATGGCTTTGTCGAGTTGGTTCTGCGCGGCATAGGCGGTACCGCGATGGTAGAGTGCAGCGATCGATTTCGGATCGATCTTGAGCGCCGCACTGAAATCGTCGATCGCCGCCGGGAAATTGCGCTGGACATAGCGCAGCTGGCCGCGCCGGAGATGGATGTCGATGAACTCCGGATCGATCTTCAGGGCCTGATCGTAATCGGCCAGCGCGTGATCGAGATCGCTGCCGGCCACATACGCATCGGCCCGTGCCAGGTAGGCGTCGATGTTCTGGGGCTGCAGAGCGATGACGGCGTTGAGGTCGTTGATCGCTCGCAGATCGACGACGGTCTGGTTCGGCGCCTGGTCGGCCAGGTAAGCCAGTGCACGATAGTAGTAAGCCGGAACATAGTTGGGATCGACGTTGAGCGCCTGCGTGAAATCGGCGATGGCGTCGGTGATCACGCCCGAGGCCTGCAGGATTTGCCCGCGATTGATGTAGACCGACGGCTCATTCGGACTGAGTGTGATCGCTTGATCGAGATCGCGCAGGGCCAGCGGATATTGCTGATCGGCGGCGTACGCTGCGCCGCGATTGACCCAGGCGGCGACATTGCGCCGATCGAGTTGGATCACACGGGAGTAATCGGCAATGGCGCTGCGCAGATCGTTCAGAGCCTGATAGGTTGCGGCGCGGCTCATGTAGATCAAAGCGTTTTGGGAATCGAGCTGGAGGGCGCGCGTGAAGTGGGTCAGTGCGGCGGCGTAATCGCCTGTGCCGTAAGCGCGCACGCCAGCCGTGTAATACGACGAGGCTGCCTCGGAGGTAGGCGTGATGGTCGGCAGTGAACGCGGGGTCGAGGTGGGCGTTGGCAGCGGTGCGGCTGTCCGGGTCGGCAGGTCTGGCGCAGCGGCCTCGATCGTCGGGGCCGGCGTGATCGCCGGCGCGGCCGCACAACCGGTGAGCAAAACGATCGACGCTACCACCGCAATGCGATTTTTGATTTTTGAATTTCGATTTCGGATTTCGGGCACGGCGTACGTTCCGATCTTGGTTGTTCTGACTTCTGAATTCTCTCTTCCATATTCTGGCTCCTCGAATTGTAACACGAGTCGCCGCCAGGCAAAGGCACGCCCTGCGTGAATTGTCCCGGCCTTCGCAAAGTGCTATAATCGACGGAGTCAATCGGGCGGGGGAATGGCCGCCGCGCGCCTGTTGTTCAGGTTGTGCGGCGATGTGATCTTCGATGAGCCATGTTTGATTTGTTGCTCATTGGGAATCGCCGTGATGTAGGGACAGGTCTGCCCATGCCCCGCGCATGGCGCGGGTGGGCCGCCAGGCGTGCACCTGTCCAGCGGGCGACCGCGCGCCGCCAGCCGCATGCGGCACACTTGCCCCACTGCGTGGAGCAGTGCGGGTCTACGAGGGTTCGCCCCTACGTCTGCGGCGATCACGGCAAATCCCAAAGAGCCTGATTTGTTTGCGCCGGAAAACGATCTGGCGAGCAGGATGTCAGTGAGTATGCCTTCATTCAAGTCCGAAGCCGACGAGCGACGACTCAGTGCGCAGCTCGAGGCGCTGCACGAAGCGTCAATGACGATCACGGCCGAACTGGCGATCGATCGTGTCTTGCAGCGTATCGTCGATATCGCGCGCAGTTTGATCGGCGCACAGTACGCGGCCCTCGGTGTGCCCGGCCAGGCCGGGACGCTGGAGAAATTCCTTGTCTCCGGCATGCCCCAGGCCCAGATTGAGGCCATCGGCCCTATGCCCGTCGGCAAAGGTTTGTTGGGGATACTGCTGCGCGAGCCGATGCCGATCCGCATTCGGCGCTTGCAGGATGATCCCCGCTCGGCCGGTTTCAGCGAGGGTCACGTGCCCATGACCAGTTTTCTGGGTGTGCCTATCATCTCCCGGGGCAAACTGCTGGGCAATTTATACCTCACCGACAAGATCGGCGCAGAAGAATTTTCCGAACAGGACGAGCGTTTGCTCGTGATGCTGGCCGCCAACGCAGCGATTGCGATCGAAAATGCCAGCCTGTATCAGCAGGTGCAGCGGTTGGCGGTGCTCGAAGAGCGCGAACGGATCGCGATGGATTTGCACGACGGCATCATCCAATCGATCTACGCGGTGGGCCTGACGCTGGAGTATGTTGGTTTGCTGCTCGACGAAGAGCCGGGCGAAGCGCGCGAGCGCTTAAAGCAGGCCATCAATGGCTTGAACGAAGCCATTCGCGACATTCGCAACTACATTCTCGATCTGCGCCCGCAGCGTTTTCAAAACAAGAACCTGCTGGCGGGTTTATCCGATCTGGTGCGGGCCTTCAAAGCCAACACCTTTATTTCGGTCGAGATTCAAGCGGCTGATCGGGCGGATGCCGATTTGACCGGCGATCAATCGGCCGGGCTGTTCCACATCACCCAGGAAGCGCTGGCCAATGTGGCCAAACACGCTCGGGCCCGCAGCGTGCTGATCAGCCTGCGGCATGAGGGTTCGAGCGTGGTTCTGGCGGTGCAGGATGATGGCCGCGGCTTCGATATGCCGAATGTTCAATCCTACGCCGGACATGGTTTGCAGAACATGCAGGAGCGCGCGCGGGCTTTGGGCGCCGACGTGCAGGTGACCAGCGCCATCGATCAAGGCACCACGATCGAAGTTCGATTGCCGATGAAAAAGTAAAGCGGCCTGGTCACGTCATCCTGTCGACGCGTCAGCCCATCGGCGCATGGTCGCAGTGTAGGACCTCCTGAAGATGTTACCCCTCGAGAGGTTCTTTATTCGGGCATACTCTTTTGCGCTGCGGAGTGTGATTGAGAACGGCGCGTGAAGTTGCGCCAACAAGAACGGAGTGCAGATGGGATCATCTGCACTCCGTCGATTACGTGATACAGCCCCTCACTTCACGACTATCGTCGTGAGCGGAATCGTGTCATTCTCTTGGCCCGTCTTCAAACGCAAGCCGCTGGCCGTGTCGTACAATCCCACCACCATCTGATATTGTCCCGCCGGTAGATCGTTTGGCAGCGTGAGCGTGTATTGATCCGCAATCGCTTCGCCAGGCTGCCAGCTCGTGGTAGGCCGCGTGCCGTTGACGGGCGGCGCATCGATCTGCGCGATGACGTCACCGTTGGCGTTGAGGACATGCAGGAAAACATTATAGGCAGTCGTTGTCCTGGTATTTACCTGCCAGTATAACGTTACGCTGATCGTGCCGCCCGGTGTGGCGCGATCCGTAGCCTGGTCAAAGCCAAGCAGCGTGGCGAAATCCCCCACTTTCACATCAAGCCGATGTTGCATTTCCGGCTGGCTGCTCGATGGCGACTCTTCGGTTGTGGCGGCTGCCAGATCGTAGGTCGCTGTGTAACGATTGTCCGCTGAGTGACCGGTGAGCCGATAGATGAGATGAGCGGGGATCACCCACGGTCCGGCCGATGACTGTGGCGGCACAGTCTGAAACGTGTAAGCCAACTCGATCTGATCGATGGTGATGTCTGTGGGCTGATCGGGCGCCGGGCCAACATCTTGAATGGGATTGGTCAGCTTATCGCGCAGGGTCTGGATGAACTGAGCCGGATCGCCGCCCGTGCTTGAAGTGGTTTCTTTCAGCCGCAAAAGCGATCGGCCGGCGAACGTTTGGCCCGGCTCGACGACGCCAATTGCAAACAGGTGGCTGGCCGCCTGCTCGCGATACATTTCAAGCGTGTAAGTGAAGGCGAGTGAATCGGCCAGCACATACTCTTGATTGCTCAGCGTATCCGAGAAGATCGCTGCCGCTTGACCCGCGAGGGTCTCTATTCGAATCTGTCCACTGAGGACGGCTTTCGTTTCATCCGGCAGGGCTTGTTCGAAATGCGTGACTTCCATGACGAGGCCGGGGAATCTTTGCTGATTCAGGCCCGGATAGCGTTGCTTGATCTCATCCGCGCTGAGCAGGCGGCCTTGCACGGCGTCACCCTGGCCGATGTACCGGCATGATCCTCG